>NZ_MJIR01000057.1:0-94342 GCF_001878835.1 Microbacterium sp. AR7-10
GGTGTAGGTCTGGAAGGTGGGGTGTGGAGGGGAGGATGGGTTTTTTTTTTTTACGCGTCTCGTGGGGCTCGGAGATGTGTATAAGAGACAGACATCGGGCTGACGCTCGACCCGGCGGATGCCGTGGGCCAGGCGACCGTGACGGAGAGGCGCGCCGGGTGAACCGTGCGCGCCGCGAATTAGGCTCGAGGCCGTGCTCGGTTCATCTGTCGAGGTGCATGTCGATCGTGAGAGCGTCGCCGCCGGCGACGATGTCGTCTCGCATGCCGCGGTGGTGCGCGTGCGGCGGGGTGCGCGGCTCAGCGCTGTCATCGAGCAGGTGTCGCCGGATGTGCGCGTGGCCGGTTGGTCGTGGGTCGTGAAAGTCGATGGTGTGACCGCCGCGGTGTGGTCGGTCGATCACGGGGTGCAGCTGCTGATCGCCGACCGCCGGGTGACGCAGAAGTCGGTGACGATCCTGTTCCGCTACTTCCTGCAGATCGACCCGGTATGGCTGTTCGCTCGTCTGGAGCAGGGGGCCCGCCCGAACCGCGAGGCGCTGCGCGCCGAGTATCAGGCGCGCTGACGGCTCTCGCATCGAGGCCGGTCATTCTGCACAATGGCCGATGCTGAGAGGTACTCCACAGGTGCCGGGATGCGGAGCGGTGAGCGTCGGGGCGGATGCCTATCGTCGCCTGCATGAACTATCGCGAGCACCTGGTCGTTCCGTCGTCCGTGCGCGTCGAGGTGTCGGTGCCGGGTCACCCCGAGTGGGACAGGACGATCGAGCTTCCGAAGCACTCGCCTGAGACATGGCTGTGGGAGGCCTACTTGCTCAGTGTCGGTATCGAAGCGTGCGACGAGGAGGTCGCCGCACTCAGGTATCGCCACCCGCACGTCTACTGTGGCGAGAGCTGGGTGGTTCGAGACGAGTGGTCCGCGCCGTTCGCGGCCCGTGCCGTGCGTTACGCGGGTGATGACTTCTTCGGCGATGATCCAGCCGCACTCGCCGATGCAGCGGTGCGAGTGCCGTCGTTTCCGTTCGAACTCGACATCACCGTTGAGCGCGCGTCCGGTCGGCAGGCGGGAGACGCGAGCGTGTCGATCGTGGGTGCCGGCGTCGACAGTTCGCTGCGGCCCTCGAGGGACTGGCAGACGAGCGCGCAGCCGCTGGATCTGGATCAAGCCAACCGCGAGCTCGTCCGTCGCTTCGGCATCGTCGTGCCGTTCGTCCGCTCGGAGTCCCTGCGCGCCATTCCCGACGACACCTCCGCGGGCTCGCTGATCGCTGATCTGCTCGCACCGCTGACGCCGGTGCGGCGGCTCGCCCTTCGGGCTCATCTGAACGCCACCGACCTGCTCGACGCGAATCAGCTGGACATCGACGCGGTGCGACAGGCGACTCACGCGCTGCGCGCCCTGATCGATGCGGTCGGACCGGACGGCGCCGACCAGGACGCCACCACCGGGTGGCTGCCGACCGACGTCGTCGACAGGGTGGTCGCCGGCGTCGAGTGGGATGCTGAGACCGCGGCGGCTCTGCTCAGCTCGTTCGCCCGGCGTGCCGGGCTCATGCGGCGGCTGAGAGGACGGGTCGTGGTCACCGCACTCGGGAAGCAGCTGATGTCCGATCCTGTCCGGGCATTCCCGCGCATCGTCAGCGCGATCGCAGATGGGGCGAGAAGGTACTCGTACTCGTACTCGTTCGACACCAGCCGTTTCTCTCGCGCCGCGGCTCTGCTCGCACTCGCCGATGGATCCGCAGCATCGTACGACGAGCTCGCCGGATACCTCGAGCAGGCGCAGGCGGCGCGTGACACAAGAAGCTACGACGAGTACGGCGACTGGTACGACTCCGGCCGTTCCCGCGCGGGGCTCGATCGGGGCGAATCGGATCGCGTGCTCCGCGAGCTCACCGACGGACTGCTCGCGCTGTCGGCTCCCGGTGCCTTCGGCCTGGTCGCACCGCACATTCGGGCGGTGGCGCGTCTCGCCTTGCAGCGTGGCTGAGCGTTGGGTGCGGGGACTCTTGAGCACCGCGCCAGACGAGAGCGGCTCGCAGATACCCGAACAAAGTTTCGGTAATTGCTTGATTTCTTGATCGAACAGAAGTACTATTGATGCATGTCGAAGCTCACGCCGTTGATCGAAGCGATGTCGTCGCTCGATCGATCGTGGGGCGATGCGGAAGATGCCACGGATCTGACCCGTGAGCAGTTGATCGCCATCGACAGCGCTATCGGGATGGTGAAGCGTCGATTGGATGCCGTGCACGCCGACGTCGCCGCGGGGATCTCTCGCGAGTCGCGTCCTGAGCTCGGAGCAGGCAGCCTGGCCAAGCAGCAGGGGTACCGCACGCCGGCGAAACTCATCGCCGCGACCACCGGCGTCTCGACGGGGGATGCGATTCGACTCATCAAGGTTGGGGAGGCGACGGCTCCGCGGGCGGATCTGCTCGGTGATCGGCTTCCCGCGCGCTATCCGCTGGTGCGGGAAGCCCTGTCTGACGGTGCAGTCAGTTCGCAGGTGGCCGGGCTCATCATCAGCCTGCTCGATCGGTGCCGTATCGCTGCAGGGCCTGAGCGGACGAGCGAGGGCGAGCGGATCCTCACCGAGGCCGCGGTCGGGCTGTCTCTGGACGACGTGCGCAAGCTGATCGTCCGTGCCGAGGCGTGGCTGGACCCGGACGGAGTGGAGCCGCGCGCGGAAGAGCAGCGCGCGAAGCGGTCACTGACGATGTTCGAGCGTGACGGGATGGTTCACCTGAACGCGCTGCTCGACCCCGAGAGTGCCGCCCCGGTGATCACCGCGATCCGCGGATACGTCACCGCTGCATTCGCGGCCCGACAGGACGCACCGGATCCCGAGGCGCCGGATGCCGATCGCCGTACCGTCCCGATGCTGCAGGCCGACGCTCTGAGCCTGTTCGGATCACACATGCTCGGCTGCACCGCGCAGACGCCCGCGCTCGCAGGGGCGACGGTGGTGGTGCGGATGACTTTGCAGGATCTTCAGGCGGGCACCGGTTCGGCGACGATCGACGGGATCGATCAGCCGATCAGCATCAGCGCCGCTCGCCGGATGGCCGCCGACGGCGGGATCATCCCGTGCGTTCTCGGCGGAGACAGTGAAGTGCTCGACTGGGGGCGTAGGCGACGACTGTTCACCCCGGCCCAGCGTCTCGCTCTCGCCGAACGCGACGGCGGATGCGCCATGTGCGGGCTGCCGCCCGGCATGGCCAAGGCGCATCACATTCGATGGTGGCAACGCGACGCCGGACCGACCGACCTGGCGAATGGAGTCTTGCTCTGCGAGACCTGTCATCATCGCATCCACGACAACGGGTGGGACATCCGCATCGACCCACCCGGACACGGCAACACTGTCTGGTTCGTGCCACCACCGCACGTCGACCCCGCTCGCACGCCTCGCCGGGGTGGGAGAGCACGCTTCGACATCGCGGCCTGATCGTGCGCGTCGGTGATCGTCGTGCGGTCACGGCGCATCCGCCAGCTGTAGTGCCTGGTTCAGGTGGGGCCAGCGGTGATTCGTCAGGCTCGGTGGCCAGGGTGGGGTCAGTGGCGCGTCGGCAGGCTCGGGATGGGTCAGTCGCTTCGTCAGGCTCGGTGGCCCGGGGTGGGGTCAGTCGCGTCGTCAGCCTCGGCCGCCCAAGCCGGGGTCAGCCGCTTTGGCTGGCTCGGCGGCCCCGGTGCGCCTCAGTCGGCTTCGTCAGGTGCAGTGGCCCATGTAGGGCTCAGGGCCAACAGTGCCCGCTCAGGCCGACCCGCTCCACGGCGCCGGCACGATCACCCAGGCGACGCTGGCTGCCGTGCCGCCGGTGACCTCCCAGGTGTGCGGCTCGCGGCCGGGGAAGGTCAGTGCATCGCCGGCGCGCAGCGCGACCGAGCGGTCGGCGAAGCGCACGGTCACCTCGCCTGAGATGACGTGCAGCACCTCGACATCGCAGTTGATCGTGTACAGCTCCGCCCCGCCGTGGGCGTGCGGTTCGAGCTCGGAGCGCAGCAGCTGCACCCGCTCCTCGCTGCGCGGCGAGAGCAGGCGCTCGTCGGCGTGCATGCCGCCGAGATTGATCCGCGGCGCGTCAGCGAAGGTGACGTGCTGGATCTCGGGCTCCGTAAACAGCGCACCGACCGGCAGCGAGAGCACCTGACACAGCTGCACGAGGGTCGACACGCTGGGGGAGGTCTCGTCGCGCTCGACCCGGCTGAGGAAGCCCTTCGACAGGCCACTCGTGGCGGCCAGCTGGCTGAGCGACATGCCCTGACTGCTGCGCGCCGCGCGCAGTTTCGCGCCGATCGGCGTGGTCACTGCATCGGCGTGCGGGTGGATGGCGCGCATGGGCACTCCTCGACACAGGACGGCGTCCTCTTGACGCACGCCGTGCGACGCGCGTATGGTCACTCAAAGGTTGCCTCCAACGTACCAAAGGTTGTCAAATATGCAACACCCTGTTTCGGGTGAGAACGAGCTCCCCGCCGACACCACCCCCTCGCCTGCCACCGCGCCGCGCGGCCCGGTCGACGCCAGCGTCGTTCCGCGCTTCGCCGGCATCGCCACCTTCGCGCGCCTGCCCCGCCTCGACGAGGTCGAGCGGGCGGAGGTCGCCATCGCCGGCATCCCGTTCGACAGCGGCGTCAGCTACCGACCCGGTGCTCGCTTCGGCCCGTCGCACGTGCGCGAGGCCTCGCGTCTGCTGCGGCCGTACAACCCCGCACAGGACGTCTCGCCGTTCGCCGCGCAGCAGGTCGCCGACGCCGGCGACATCGTCGCCAACCCGTTCGACATCTCCGCCGCCGTCGCCGAGATCGAGGCCGGCGCGCGGGCGCTGCGCGCCAAGGCCGACCGCCTCGTCATCATCGGCGGCGACCACACCATCGCGCTGCCGCTGCTGCGCGAGGTCGCCTCGGTGCACGGGCCGGTCGCGGTGCTGCACTTCGACGCGCACCTCGACACCTGGGACACTTACTTCGGCGCCCCGACCACCCACGGCACACCTTTCCGCCGGGCCTCCGAAGAGGGCCTCATCGATCTCGCGGCGAGCATGCACGTCGGCATCCGGGGTCCGCTGTACGACAAGAGCGACCTCGAAGACGACGAGCGGCTGGGCTTCGCCATCATCACGAGCGAGTATCTCGAGACGCACGGTGTGGCATCCGCGATCGAGCGCATGCGCGCCCGCATCGGCGACAAGCCGCTCTACATCTCGATCGACATCGACGTGCTCGACCCCGCGCACGCCCCCGGCACCGGCACCCCCGAAGCGGGCGGCATGACCAGTCGCGAGCTGCTGCGCATGCTGCGCGCGCTCGCCGACTTCCGCATCGTCGGCGCCGACGTCGTCGAGGTCGCTCCCGCCTACGACCATGCCCAGCTCACCGCCGTGGCGGCCAGCCACGTCGTCTACGAGCTGCTCAGCGCGATGGCCCCGCGCACCCCGCAGCAGCAGCCGCCGCAGCAGCAGCAGCCGCCGCAGCAGCCGTCCACGGAAGAGGTCGCATCATGACCACCCCCCAGCCCGCAGCGGTCGAGGCGGCCGCCGCCGCGATCGTCGACGCGTTCGCGGCGACCGACACCGAGCGCTACTTCGCGGCGTTCGCGCCGGATGCCACGTTCATCTTCCACACCGAGGCCGCCCGCCTCGACAGTCGAGCCGCGTACGAGCACATCTGGGCCGAGTGGCTCGAGAGCGGATGGCGCGTGCTCTCGTGCGCATCCACTGACAGCCGCGTGCAGGTGTTCGATGGGGGCGGCATCTTCACGCACACCGTCGACACCACCGTCAGCACCGCCAACGGCGACGAGTCGTACCGCGAGCGCGAGACCATCGTCTTCACCCTCCACGGCGATCAGCTGATCGCCGTGCACGAACACCTCTCGCCGCTCACCGGCACCCCCTGATCAGATCCACGCGCCCGCGTGACGACGCGATCGCAAGGCAAAGGAGCTTTACGATGTCCCTCTATACCCGCCTCGAGCAGAAGCTGCAGACCCAATCCGACGATGCCGGACCCATTCGCGGCACCTATTCCACCGGGCGCCTGCTGATGATCTGGCTGGCCGCGAACCTCGTGGTCACCACCCTGCTGACCGGAACACTCTTCGTCCCCGATGTGCCCTACGGTCTCGTGCTGCTGCTCATCGTCGGCGGCACGGTCGCCGGCGCTGCCGTGCTCGTCGCGGTCGGCACGATCGGGCGCCGCACCGGACTGCCCACCATGGCCCTCACCCGCGGCCCGTTCGGCATCCGTGGCAGCCTGCTGCCGGTGGCCGCTAACGTCGTCATCCTGATGGGGTGGAGCTGGGTGCAGGCGATGCTCGCCGGCATCGCGCTCGACTACGTCGTGATGACGTTCACCGGCTTCTCGAACCCGGTGGTCTTCGCCGTGCTCTGCCAGACGATCGTGGTGATCCTCGCGATCTTCGGCCACGCCGGCGTCGCCAGGGTCGAGCCCTGGTTCGCGGTCGTCATCCTCGCGATCGCGGCGTACATCTTCGTGACCGCCTTCACGACGTTCAGCCCCGCGGAGTTCACCTCGATCGCCACCCCGGATGCTCCGTTCTACACCTCCGGTCTCGTCTTCGACGTCGTGCTCGCCACCGCCATCTCGTGGACCGTGCTCTCGGCCGACATCAACCGGCTGGGTCGCACCAACCGGGCCAGCGTGGTCGGTGCGGGCGTCGGGTACACGCTCTCGACGATCATCTCGATGACCCTCGGCGCGACCGCGATGGCCTACGTCGTGCTCAACGGCGGCGACGCGGTGGCCTTCGACCCCGTGACCATCATCGAACCGTTCGGCTGGATCTTCGGCGTCGCCATCTTCCTGTCGGTGATGGCCACCAACACGATGGTCGTCTACGGCATGGTCACCACCGTCGTGAACGCGGTGCCGGGAACCCGGATGCGGTTCCTTCCCACCGCGCTCGTGCTGGGCATCCTGTCGATCGTCGGCGCGACCTTCTTCGGTCTGCTCGATCAGTTCACGACGTTCTTGGTGACCATCGGCGCTCTGTTCGCGCCGATCTTCGCGATCATGATCGTCGACTACTACATCATCAAGCGCGCCTCCTACGACCACGACATCCTCGACGCACGCGGCGGACGCTACTGGTACCAGGGCGGCATCAACTGGCTCGCGGTCGGCGCAT
The DNA here is from genome assembly GCF_001878835.1 of Microbacterium sp. AR7-10. NCBI lineage: Bacteria > Bacillati > Actinomycetota > Actinomycetes > Micrococcales > Microbacteriaceae > Microbacterium > Microbacterium sp. AR7-10. The sequence continues at coordinate 7,150 of NZ_MJIR01000057.1, forward strand.
GGGTGGTCGGCGCGGTGCTCGCCTACGTCTGGGCGTACGTGCTGCCGCTGCCGTTCGGATCGACCGCCCCGGCGTTCGTGATCACGTTCGTGCTGTACCTGCTCGTGTCGTGGCCCACGCGATCGCAGGACGGCGCCGGCCACGTCGGCAACCTCGCCGAAGAGCCCGTGCCGGCGGGGCGGAGCTGAGCGGATGCCGAAGCTGCGCGACCTGAGTCATCCCATCCGCGACGGGATGATGGTCTACCCCGGCGACCCGCATGTCGCGATCAGCCCGGCGCTGACCGTGGAGCGTGACGGTGTGCAGGTCGAACGCGTCGATATGGGGTCGCACACCGGCACCCACATCGACGCTCCGGCGCACACCGTCGCCGGTGGCCGCACCATGGCCGAGGTCACTCTCGACGAGCTCGTCGGCGATGCGCTCGTGCTGCGCGTTCCGGGGCTGGCGGATCGGCAGCGGTACGGCTGGGACGATCTCGCCGCCGCGGGGCAGATTCCGGATGCTGTTCCCGCGATCGTCATCATCGACACCGGCTGGGCGCAGTGGTTCGGTCAGGACCGCGCGACCGACCACCCGCATCTGCACCCGGATGCTGCGGCCGAGCTGTGGCGGCGCGGCATGCGCGTGCTCGCCGTCGACACGCTCAGCCCCGATGAGACCGGCGGTTCGTCGGCGGAGTTCCCGGTGCACGGGATCGTGCTGGGCGGCGACGGCCTGATCGTGGAGAACATCTGCGGCCTCGCCGACCTGCCCGCCCGTGTGCAGGTCGGGTTCTTCCCGTTCAAGCTGCAGGGCGACGGCGCGCCGGTGCGGGCGGTGGTGTTCGAGCGAGAGTGATCCGGCCTACGCGAACCCGCCGCTCAGGCGCCCGTGGAACGTGCCGCTCGCGTCATTCATCCCCGTGATCTCGACCGTCTTGCCGTATGCCGCGTACTTCGTCTCGATGGCATCCAGAGCGGCGACGGTCGACGCGTCCCACACGTGCGATCCGGAGAGATCGATGACCACCCGATCGGGGTCATCGGAGTACGAGAACAGTGTGGTCAGGTCGTTGCTCGAGGCGAAGAACAGCTCGCCCGTCACGGTATAGGTCGCCACGCCGTCGGAGACGACGCGGGTCACGTCGACCAGGTGCGCCACTCGCCGCACGAACAGCACCGACGCGACCAGCACGCCGCCGACCACCCCGACGGCGAGGTTGTGGGTCAGCAGCACGAGCACGACGGTCGAGACCATCACGAAGGTCTCGCTCTTGGGCATCCGCTTCAGAGTCGACGGGCGCACGCTGTGCCAGTCGAAGGCGCCGATCGCGACCATGATCATCACCGCGACCAGCGCTGCCATCGGGATCGTCGCGACGAAATCGCCGAACACGACCACGAGCAGGAACAGGAAGACGCCGGCGCAGAACGTCGAGATGCGGGTGCGTGCACCCGACTCCTTCACGTTGATCATCGTCTGGCCGATCACCGCGCATCCGCCCATGCCGCCGAACGCGCCCGACAGGATGTTCGCGACGCCCTGCGCCCACGCCTCGCGTCCCTTGCGCGAGTGAGTGTCGGTGATCTCGTCGACCAGCTTCGCGGTGAGGAGGGACTCCATCAGCCCGACCAGCGCGACGGCGATCGCGAACGGCGCGATGATCGTGAACGTCTCCCAGGTCAGCGGCACGTTCGGGATGAACAGCGACGGCAGGCTCCGCGGCAGCTCACCCTGATCGCCCACCGTCGGCACGGCGATCGCGAACGCGAGCACGACCCCGGTCACGATCACGACCGAGACGAGCGGCGCGGGGATCACCCTGGTGATGCGCGGCATCACGATCATCACCGCGATTCCCAGCGCGACCAGCGGATATACCAGCCACGGCACGTCGATCAGCTGCGGGAACTGCGAGCTGAACACGAAGATCGCCAGCGAGTTCACGAACCCGACCATCACGCTGCGCGGGATGAACCGCATCAGCTTCGCCACCCCCAGCACCCCGAAGATCACCTGGAACGCCCCGGCGAGCAGCACCGTCGCGATGAAGTAGTCGATGCCGTACGTCGGCGCCACCGGAGCGATCACCAGCGCCACGGCACCCGTCGCCGCGGTCACCATCGCCGGTCGCCCGCCCAGGAACGCGATGGCGACCGCCATGATGAACGACGAGAACAGTCCCACCTTCGGATCGACCCCGGCGATCACCGAGAACGCGATCGCCTCCGGGATCAGCGCCAGCCCGACCACGAGACCCGCGAGCACCTCGCGGGTCAGCATCCGCGGGCTCTTCAGCGCGGTCAGCACTGACGGGTTCGGCCGGTAGCGGGCGGGATCATCGACGGATGCGGTGGACATGAGTGCTCCTGAAGACGCCTCGCAGGGGTGAGGCAGACGTTCAAGAGTAGAGCGGATGCCGTGGATCGGCGATCTCGGAGTCGGGAGGTGTGCAGGCGCGCTGGCCGGCAGCGCAGGTCGAGACGCTGAGCGGAGGGCATCACGCCGGCGGCATATTCGGCAGGTACTCCGCCACGATCCACCGGCTGATCGCCTCGACGACGTACTCGCGCTCGCCGTCGGTGAGCGCGTGCCCCTTGTGGACGCCGTGCCAGCGCGACAGGCAGGTGCGGCAGCAGGTGGCGGTCGCGTGCTGTGCGACGAAGACCGGATGCCCGCGGTACGGCGTCTGCTTGCCGTCGTTGCGCGGCTCGGCCGGCGCCAGCCGCTGATCGACGATCTCGCGGGCGTGACGACGGACGGTCTCGATGCCGCGCAGATCGACGATCGCACGGTCGCGTCCGTGCAGGTGGAATCGCGCCCGGAACGGATGCTGCCCGATCCGGCGCAGCCGGTCATCCAGATCATCACTCATTGCAGACATTGTGACGACAGGCGCCGACATTGGCCATCACCGCCGCGATTGTCAATCCCGCGCGCGGTCTGGCCGGCCCGGCGTACGCTTCCCGCATGTCCGACACACACGATTCCGAAGAGACCCTCGGCGCCGAAGACCCGCAGAACCCCGCCGCGAAGGATCCGTCCGACTGGGTCACGGGCGATGAGCCGATGACCGCGCCCCAGCGGAGCTACCTCGACACCCTCGCTCGCGAGGCCGGCGAGGAGCTGCCGGGTGACCTCAATAAGGCCCAGGCATCCGAGCAGATCGAACGGCTGCAGCAGAAGTCGGGCCGCGGCACGTCGTGAGGACGCCGGCGCACCATCTGTGCGCCGGCGACGCGGCCATCAGTCGATGTTCGTGTACTTCTCGCCGAAGTCCTGCTGCTGCGCCGCCGCGCGATCCTGCATCTGCTCGTCGTGCGTCGGCGCCCGGTCGTCGGGGCGATCTTCCGCGGCGGCGTCGGACGACTCCCGCGAGTCGTCATCCTTGCTCAGGTCGGGGTCGGTGCCCTCGGCCTTCATCGGGTCGGTCGGGAACGGCGTGGGATCGGACATCGTGGCTCCTGTCGGTCGATGAAGGCCCAGCGTGGCATCCGGCGAACGGCGACGGATGCCCGTTGACAAACCCCCTCCGCCCGCAAGCCGTTCCGGGCGGGCGCAGGAGCGGCCGCGGCTCCGTCAGGAATCCGACCCCTCATCCGGCTCCCAGCGCAGCAGGTCTCCGGGTTGACAGTCGAGGGCCTGGCACAGGGCATCCAGTGTGGTGAAGCGCACCGCCTTCGCCCGCCCGTTCTTCAGCACCGCGAGGTTGGTCGGGGTGATGCCGATGCGCTCGGCGAGCTCGCCGACGCCCATCTTGCGGCGGGCGAGCATCACGCCGATGTCGACGATCACCGCCATTCAGATCACCTCGCCCAGCTCGTCGCGCAGCGTGCGCGCCTCATCTTCGCGCTCGATCGCCTGGCGCAGCAGTGCCTTCATCACGATCACGAGCAGCGCGAACCCGGCGAGCACCAACCCGGCGCCGGCGATCAGCCCGACCATCCCCGGCGCTACCTCCCCCGGCGCCAGCAGCGCGGCCAGCGCGAACGCCAGCACCGCAGCGGCCGAGATCGTGCCGACGATCACATCGACGTAGCGGAACGACGAGACCTGGAAGATCGAGCCGCGGCGCACGCGGGTCAGCAGCATCCAGACGCACACTGCGAACACCTGCATGGTCAGGATGCCGAGCGTCGCGATGCTGACGAGGGTGATGCGTCCCCACAGTTCCTCTCCCTCGAGGTCGCGCCAGACGGCTGGCACGATCATCACCTGGACGACCAGTGAGCCGGTGAGCGCGAGCGCGATCACGACTTTCAGCAGAAGGATGGTGCCGGTGTTCATAGCGGACGCCTCTCGTTGATCAACGATGGGAATCTATCGTTAATCGTTCGGTGGCGCCAGGGGCGCGGAATACAAGGGCGCCGACCCGTCGGCGAGCCCGCGCCGGCGCAGGCGAACAACGCGAGGGAGGATGAATCTCGCCCGAAATCTCCTGCGCCCGCGCGTTCGCCTACGCTCGCGTGAGGCGTGTCTCCGGCCGCCGACGCGCGTCACCGCTGACGCGCGTCACCCCCCCCCGCGCGTCAGCGTGCGGCCGCCACCCCGCCCTCGGCCTCCGCCGTGATGCGGGCGGCCATGCCCGTGAAGATGAAGCCGTGGAACGGCAGCACCGCCAGCCAGTACAGCCGGCCGAGCAAGCCGCGCGGGAAGAAGACCGCGCGCTGCTCGTAGCGGGTGCCGTCGGCATCCGGAACAGCCCGCAGCTCGAGCCAGGCCGAACCCGGCACGATCATCTCGGCTCGCAACCGCAGCAGACCGCCCCGCGAGCCGTCGCCGGACTCGAGCACGAGCGGCTCCTCCACCGCCTCGACGCGCCAGAAGTCGACCGCGTCACCCGGACGCAGAGTCGAGCGGCTGCGCCGACCCCGCCGCAGGCCCACCCCGCCGATCACGCGATCCATGACCCCGCGCACGGCCCAGAGGAACCGCGACGAGTACCAGCCGTTCTCGCCGCCGATCCCCGTGATCACGCGCCACACTTCGGCTACCGGCGCGGTGGTGTGCACGGATCTCTCATCGGTGAACACCGTGCGGCCTGCCCAATCCGGGTCGCTGGGCAGGGGGTCGCTCGGCGCGCCCGAGACCTCGGCATCCTGCCAGCTGGTCTCGACGCCGTCGGCATCCACCCGGCCCAGCGCCATCGCCACCGCCCGTCGATACGGGGTGAGGCCGCCCTCGGGCCGGGGGATCAGCTCGTCGATGGCGTGGTTCTTCATCACGCACTCGTTCTGCAGCGATTCGACCAGCGGTCGCGCGATCGATCGCGGCACCGGTGTGACGAGGTTGACCCAGTGCGATGCCAGCCGCGGAGTCAGCACCGGCAGCGACGCGATCGCCCGCTGTCGCAGCCCCGCCTCGAGGGCGTAGCCGTTCATCATCTGTCCGTAGCGCAGCACGTCGGGGCCGCCGACGTCGGCCGCCGTGTTCACCGACGCGTCGACGCGCGCCGCACCCAGCAGGTAGTGCAGGACATCGCGGATCGAGATCGGCTGGATGTGGTTGCGCACCCACTTCGGCGCGGGCATGTACGGCAGCACATCGGTCAGGTGCCGGATCATCTCGAACGACGCCGACCCCGACCCGATCACCACGCCCGCCTGCAGCACCAGCGTCGGCACACCCGACTCGAGGAAGATCTCGCCGACCCGCACCCGCGAGCGCAGGTGCGGCGACAGTTCGGCATCGTCCGGATGCAGCCCGCCGAGGTACACGATCCGGCTCGCGCCGGCCGCGGCCGCGGCATCCGCCACCGCTTCCGCCGCCGCGGTGTCCTTCTCTTCGAAGTCCTTGCCGCCGGTCATCGAGTGCACCAGGTAGTAGACGACGTCGACGTCGCGCATGGCCTCGGCCACGGCATCGCGATCCTGCGCCTCACCCTCGACGATCTCGACGTCGCGACCCCAGCCGAACGACTCAGCGCGCGTGGCATCGCGCGCCAGCACTCGCACGCGGTACCCGGCGTTCAGCAGTCGCGGGGTGAGGCGCCCGCCGATGTATCCGGTGGCGCCGAAGACCAGCACACGGCGCGCCGATCCGTCGTCACGGGGGATGGCGCGCAGCGCCGGTTCGCGCCCCGTCGGGGTGGTGAGCTCGCTCATGAGAAGAGAGTACGGGCGGATGCCGTGGCGCGGGGCACGGGTTGACGGCGGCGTCCGCGTCTGCCATCCCCTGAAGCGAGGCGACCTCAGGCCGGCGCCTGCTCGGCCTTCTTCTCGCGACGCAGACCGTGCAGCAGCGGCTCGGTGTATCCGCTGGGCTGCGCGGCGCCCTCGACGATCAGGCGACGGGCCGCGGTGTACGCGATGCCCGGCTTCTCACCCTCGCCGAAGGCGAGCTTCTCGTAGTTCGGGTCGCCGGCGTTCTGCTCGTCGACGACGACGGCCAGGCGGCGCAGGCTGTCGTCGATCTGCGCTTCGGTGATCACGCCGTGGGTGAGCCAGTTGGCCAGCAGCTGGCTCGAGATGCGCAGCGTGGCGCGGTCTTCCATCAGCCCCACGTCGTGGATGTCGGGCACCTTCGAGACGCCGATGCCCTGATCGATCCAGCGCACCACGTAGCCGAGGATCGACTGCACGTTGTTGTCGATCTCCTGCGCGACGACCTCGGGCGTGAGGTCGCCCTCGCCGGCGAGCGGCGGCACCAGCAGCGCGTCGAGCGCGTCGTCGCCGGTGGGGGTGAGCGTCGCGCGCACGGCGATCGGGTCGACCTGGTGGTAGTGCAGCGCGTGCAGGGTGCCGGCGGTGGGCGAGGGCACCCACGCGGTCGACGCCCCCGATTGCGGGTGCGCGATCTTCTTCTCGAGCATGTCGTGCATGAGGTCGGGCTCGGCCCACATGCCCTTGCCGATCTGCGCGTGCCCGTCGAGACCGCACTCCAGGCCGATCGAGACGTTGCGGTCCTCGTACGCCTTCATGAACGGCTGCTGCTTGATCAGCGCCTTCGGCAGGAAGGGGCCGGCGTGCAGGGAGGTGTGGATCTCGTCACCGGTGCGGTCGAGGAATCCGGTGTTGATGAAGGCGACGCGATCGGATGCCGCGGCGATGGCCGCCTTGAGGTTCGCCGAGGTGCGGCGCTCCTCGTCCATGATGCCGATCTTCATCGTGCGCGCCGGAAGGCCCAGCAGCTGCTCGGCGCGGCCGAACAGCTCGGCGGCGAACGCGACCTCTTCGGGCCCGTGCATCTTCGGCTTCACGACGTACATCGACCCTGTGCGCGAGTTGGTGCCCTTGTTCGGGCCCTCGAGCTCGGGCAGCGATCCGAGCGAGGTCATGATGGCGTCGAGGATGCCCTCGAACACCTCCTCGCCGTTGCGATCGAGCACGGCGGGGGTGCGCATCAGGTGCCCGACGTTGCGGATGAACAGCACGGCACGACCGGGCAGGGTGATCTCGCCGCCGTCAGCGGTCGTGTAGGTGCGGTCGGCGTTCGGCACGCGGGTGAAGGTGCGGCCGTTCTTTGTCACCGATTCGCTGATCGAGCCGTCCATGAATGCACGCCAGTTGCGGTAGCCGAGCGCCTTGTCCTCGCCGTCGACGGCGGCGACCGAGTCCTCCAGGTCGAGGATCGTCGTGATGGCGGATTCGAGGACGACGTCCTGCACGCCGGCGGCATCCGTCGAGCCGATCCGACCCGCGCGGTCGATGACGATCTCGGCGTGCAGGCCGTGGTGCACGAGAAGCACGGCGGTCGGGGCGTCCGCCTCGCCGGTGTATCCGACGAAGCCGGCCGGGTCGGCCATGCGCCGGTCGCCGTCTGCGGTGCGCACGATCAGGCCGTCGGCGTCGACGGCGTACCCGGTGGCGTCGCGGTGCGAGCCCTCGGTGAGCGGGGCGATCTGGTCGAGCAGCTCGCGGCCGCGCTCGACGACAGCGGCGGCGCGGGTGAAGTTGAACTCGGTGCCGGGCGCGAGGTCGCCGGTCTGGTCGATGGCGTCGGTGCCGTACAGCGCGTCGTACAGCGAGCCCCAGCGGGCGTTCGCGGCGTTGATCGCGAAGCGGGCGTTCAGCAGCGGCACGACCAGCTGCGGGCCGGCCATCGACGCGATCTCGGGGTCGACGTTCTCGGTGGTGACGGTGACCTCGGCGGGCTCCGGAACCAGGTAGCCGATGTCGGTGAGCAGCGCGCGATAGGCGTCCTTATCGGGCAGGCCGGGGTTCTCGCGGTGGAAGTCGTCGATCTTCTTCTGCAGCTCGTCGCGCTTCGCAAGCAGCTCTGCATTGCGGGGGCCGAGTTCGTGGATGATCGCACTGGCGCCGGCCCAGAACTCGTCGATGTCGCGCCCGCTCTCGGCGAGTGCCGCCTCGGCGAACTCGACGATGGGAGCAGCGACCGAGAGATCGGCGCGACTGAGGTGCGAGGTCATAGTTCCATTCCTTCTGTTCGAGCGCCGATGCGGCGCAGGGTCTCCAGGGCGATCTCCGCGTCCTGCGCGGGGGTGCCGCCGGCGACCCCGAGGCCACCGGCGTGCTCGTCGCCGAAGTAGATGGGCAGACCGCCGTCGATCGTCGTCAGCAGGCCGCCCGTGCCGAGTGGCAGGGCGACGGCGACGGCCTCGGGGATGAGGGCGGTGCGGCGGCGGGTGGATGCCGAGGTCGCGGCCTTGCGGCGACTCGTCTCGACACTGTGCGGCGTCGCGCCGTCGGCCATGCCGAAGGCGATCACGGTCATCGACGGGTCGGCCACCGACACCACCGGGCGGACGCCGCGTTCGGCGCCGATCTGCATTGCGAGGTCGACCGCCTGTGCCGCGGTGGCATAGGTGATGGCGACGATCCGGCGCGTGGTCGTCATGTCATTCCCCTCCAAAAGTGCAGTTCCAGATTAGGCACCGGTGCATCTTTCGGAGCGGCGATTTCATATGATGGAACTCATGGAGGGAACAGCTGCAACCCCAGGACCCCGCACCCCGTCGAGCGGCACCGCCCCGGCCGGAACGGTGCAATCCGTGGCGCGCGCCTTCTCGCTGCTGGAGGCGCTGTCGGCATCCGGAGGGGAGGCCTCACTGGCATCCATCGCCGGCCGGACCGGCCTGGCCGTGCCGACCGCGCACCGTCTGCTCGGCACGCTGCACCATCTCGGCTACGTGCGACAGCTGGAGGATCGCCGCTACGCGCTCGGCGCGAGCCTGATCTCCCTCGGCAGACACGCGGTGCCGCCGCTCGCCGACGCCGCCCAGCCGCTGCTGCGCCGGCTCGAGGACAGGTTCCACGAGACGGCCAACTTCGCCGTGCTCGACGGCGATCTCGTGCTCTACGCCGGGCAGGTCGCGTCGCGACAGCGCATGCGCATGTTCACCGAGATCGGCCGGCGCGTGCTGCCGCACTCCACCGGCGTCGGCAAGGCGATGCTGTCGACCATGCCCGAGCGGCAAGTGCGCGCGCTGATCACCCGCACCGGGCTGCCGCGCTTCACGCCGCAGACGATCACCGACGAAGAGGCGTTCATCACCGACCTGCGCCGCGCTCGCGGGCGCGGGTTCGCCGCCGACGACAGCGAGCAGGAGGTCGGCGTGCGGTGCATCGCGGTATCGGTGCAGGGACTCGGTCAGCCCGCCGCCGTGTCGGTCTCGGGTCCTGCGGCGCGGATCACCGACGCGACCGTCGTCGAGGTCGTGCGTGCGCTGCGCGAGGCTGCGGCAGAGCTCACCGAGCTCGCGGCCGAGCGGGTCGGGGCCGACGGCGCCTGACCGTGTGACGCCCCCTTGCCGAACGACAGCGAACGACATATCGTTAACTATCGTTCAACAACAGGAGGTCATCATGAACGGATCGTTCCCCTCCAGTGGGTTCAACTTCGGCTCGAGCAACGGTGCGGGCAATCCGCTCGCCGGCGTGTGGGAGGCCGTCGAGCAGCTGCGCAGCGGATTCGAGCAGCGCACCGGCGGCTCGCGCATGGCACGCGGTGACGTGCGCGCGGCGGTCATCTCGCTGCTCGCCGAGCGGCCGATGCACGGCTACCAGATCATCAGCGAGATCGGCGAGCGCTCGGGCGGGGCGTGGAAGCCCAGCGCGGGCTCGGTCTACCCGACCCTGCAGCTGCTCGCAGACGAGGGGCTCATCAGCGCCGACGAGCAGGGCGGGCGCAAGACCTACTCGCTCACCGAGGCCGGCATCGCCGAGTCCGAGACCCTCGCCGCCAAGCCCGCCCCCTGGGAGGGTGCGGGTCAGCGTGGTGGCAGCGGGTCGAGCCATCTCGGCGGCCTGCCGAAGGCGGGGATGGAGCTCGCCAGCGCGGCCGCGCAGCTGGGTCGCACCGGCACACCCGAGCAGGTGAAGGAGGGCGTCGAGATCCTCGAAGACGCCCGGCGTAGGCTGTACGCGATCCTCGCCGAGGGGTGACCGCGCCAGAAGGGGGTTCGGCAGCAGTGCATCGCGCTCGCTATCGCCGGATCCTGCGCTTCGCGGCACGCGCGTTCGTGCAGATCTGGTGGTTCGAGCTCGTGCTGCCGCGCTTCGGGCTGGGGCGCGTCGCCGATCGCACGCGGGATGCCCGGATGCTGCGTCTCGCCCGGCGCTTCCGCGCGCTCGCCGTGGAGCTCGGCGGGCTCATGATCAAGGTCGGCCAGTTCATGTCGTCGCGCCTCGACGTGCTGCCGCCCGAGATCACCGCCGAGCTCGCCGACCTGCAGGACGAGGTTCCCCCCGAGCGGTTCGACGACATCCGTGCAGCTGCCGAAGCGGAACTCGGGATGCCCCTGGCTCAGGCGTTCGCGTCCTTCGACCCGGTGCCTGTCGCGGCGGCATCCCTCGGCCAGGCGCATCGCGCCACCCTCGCGGCCGCGGACGCGGCCGACACCGGACTCTACCGGGTGATCGTGAAGGTGCAGCGTCCCGGCATCGACGGGATCGTCGCGGTCGATCTCGCGGCCCTGCGCCGGGTGTCGCGCTGGGCATCGCGCGTGCGCGCCGTCTCATCGCGCGTCGATGCGCCCGCGCTCGTCGAGGAGTTCGCCGCGACCTGCAACGAGGAGATCGATTACCTGCACGAGGCGGCCAGCGCCGAACGTTTCGCCGAGAACTTCGCAGCGGATGCCAGGGCCGCGGCGCCCGCGATCGTCTGGGAGCGCTCCACGCGACGGGTGCTCACACTCGAAGACGTCACCGCGATCAAGATCAGCGACACGGCGGCGCTGCGCGAGGCCGGCATCGATCCCGCTGACGTCGCGCACGTGTTCGCCCAGGTGATGCTCGACCAGGTCTTCACCCACTCGTTCGTGCACGCCGACCCGCATCCGGGGAACGTCTTCGTGACACCCCTCGACGGCGGCGACTGGCGCTTGACCTTCATCGACTTCGGGATGATGGCCGAGGTGCCCGACGGCATCCGGGCGGGTCTGCGCACCCTCGTCATCGCCGTCGCGGCCCGCGACAGCCACGGCATGATCGTCGCCGCGCAGCAGATCGGCGTGCTTCTGCCCTCGACGAACACCGTCGAGCTCGAGCGCGCCCTCACCATGCTCTTCGCGCGGTTCGGCGGCATGGGCTTCAACGAGCTGCGCGACGTCGACCCGCGCGAGCTGCAGCGGTTCGGGTTGGAGTTCGGCGAGACCGTGCGGTCGCTGCCCGTGCAGTTCCCCGAGAAGCTGCTGCTGCTTCTGCGTGCGGTGTCGCTCACCTCGGGCATGTGCAGCGCGCTCGATCCGGCGTTCAACATCTGGGAGCCCGTCGAGCCGTATGCCACCAAGCTGCTGCGCGACGAGAGCGGCAACCTCATGCAGGACCTCGGCGCGCAGGTGATGTCGAACATGTCGTCGATGTGGCGGCTGCCCGCCCGTGTCGACGGCGTGCTCGACCGCCTCGACTCGGGCTCGCTGACGTTCGACATCTCGAGCCTCGAGCTACGGCTCGACCGCATCATCCGGGTCGCGTACCGCGCGGTGTCGGCCGTGCTGTTCGGCGGGATGCTGATCGGCGGCGTGCTGCTGCTCGAGCCCGCCTCGGGCTGGGGCGTCGGCCTGATGTGCGTGTCGGTGCTGCCGCTGCTGCACGCCCTGTTCGGGAAGCGGTAGCGCCGGCGGATGGTCAGGCGGGGAGGACCTCCCGCAGCAGGTCGTCGAGGGTGACGACGCCGAGCAGGCGGTCGTCGGCGACGACGGTCGCGAGCTGCACGCGCGCCCGGCGCATCCGGGTCAGCGCATCGTAGGCCGACGCCGACGGTGCGAGCACGAACGCCTCCCGCGCGATCGCCGACGCACGGGTGTGCGGCGGGGTCGATAGCGTGTCGCGCACATGCGCCACGCGCGACGTCGGGCCCTCGCCCACCAGGATCCGCAGGTGACTCGACTGCGCGGCCACGGCCTGCAGATCGGCGACGGTGGCCGTCGCGGCGACCGAGGTCGGCACACGGTCGGTGCGCACGATGTCGCCGACGGTCAGGGTGCTGAGGTCGATCACGTTGGCGATCGGCGCGGAGTACACCTCTTCGAGCGTGCCGGCGGCACGGGAGTGCGCCACGAGCTCGCGGATCGTATCGGCATCCTGACCGCCCGCCGCCGCCTTCTCGACCGGCTCGACACCCGAGGCCTTCACGAGCCGGTTCGCCATGTGGTTGATCCACAGCAGGAACGGGCGCAGCGGCCAGGTGAGCGCGCGGGCCGCGAGGCCCGTGGCCTTCGCCGCCGTCTCGGGGTGCGCGATCGCCCACGACTTCGGCGCCATCTCGCCGATGACGAGGTGCAGGAAGGTGACCACGATCAGCGCGATCACGAACGCGACGACGTCGGCGAGCACGTACGACAGGCCCCATTGCTCGAAGACCGGCGCCAGCGCGTCGTCGATCGCGGGCTTCGTGATTGCCCCGAGGGCGAAGGTGCAGGCCGTGATGCCGAGCTGGGCGAAGGCGAGCATGACCGTGAGCTCGTTCACTCCGCGCAGAGCCGCGCGTGCCGAGGCGCTGCGGTCGGCCTCCTCCTCCAGGCGATGCCGCCTGGCGGCGAGCAGGGCGAACTCGACGATCACGAAGAACGCGCTCGCGAGGATCAGGGCTGCGGTGATGATCGTCACCATCCACCAGCTCATGACGCCACCTCCTCGTTCGAGCCGTCGTGTTCGTCGAGATCGAGCTCATGCAGGCGCAGGCTCAGGCGAGAGGGCACGAGTCGCGCCACCTCAATCACCTCGACATCCAGCGAGCGCTCGATGCGGATGCCCTGGATCGTCTCGGCCGCTCTCTCGGGGATGTCGATGCGCAGCGTGGTGCCCGCCGGCGGCAGGTCGCCGTGCACCCGGATCACCAGGCCCGCGATGGTCTCGTCGTCGTCGCGTGTGAGGTCGTGCCCGATGAGCCGCTCGACCTCGTCGAGGTGCACGTCTCCGGGCAGGGTCCAGTGCTGCTCGCCCAGGTGCACGACGCCCTGCGTGAGAAGGTCGTGCTCGTCGGAGATCTCGCCGATGACCTCCTCGGTGAGGTCTTCGATGGTGAGGACGCCGTCGAAGTTGCCGTACTCGTCGACGACGCACGCCAGCTCGTTGCGCGTCTGCCGCATCCGCTGCAGCGCCGCGGGAAGCGGCATCGTGGCGGGCAGCACGACCGCCTCGCGCATCATCTCGGTGACCCGGGTGTCGTCGCGGTGACCACCGCGCAGCACATCGATCAGCTCGACCACCCCGATCGGCGCACCCTGCTCGCCGACCACGGGGTACCGGGTGTGTCCGGTCGCCATCAGCGCGCGCACGGCGCCGACGGTGGTCTGCGGCGAGACGGCGTCGGTCTGGGACCGCGGGATCATCGCGTGCTCGACGTCGCGCTGGGGGAAGTCGAGGATGCGGTCGATGATCATCGACAGATCGTCGGGAAGGTCGCCGCTGCTGCGCGACTCGTCGATGATCGCCTCGAGATCGCGCGCGGTGGCGCTCGCGTCGACGTCTTCGAGCGGCTCGATCCGGGCCAGGCGCAGCAGGGCGTTGGCGGCCATGTCGAACACGGTGATCAGCCATCCGAACAGCATCAGGTAGATGCGGGTGGGCACCGCGAGGGCGCGGGCCAGTGGTTCGGGGTTCGCGATGGCGAGGTTCTTGGGGTAGAGCTCGCCGAAGATCATCGTCACGATCGTGGCCAGCAGCAGAGCGCCGATGGTGCCGATCGTGATCGAGACGGCCGGGGGGATGCCCGCTCCGCCGAGCAGCGTGCCGATCGATTCGCCGATCAGCGGCTCGGCGACGTACCCGATGAGCAGACCCGTCACGGTGATGCCGAGCTGGGCGCCCGAGAGCATGAAGGAGGTGCGCTTTGTGATCGCCAGCACACGCTTCGCCTGCGCGTCGCCCTTCTCTGCCCTCGCCGCCATGCGCGAGCGGTCGACCGACATGTACGCGAACTCCTGTGCGACGAAGAAGCCGCAGGCGGCGATGATCGCCAGCGTCAGGAGGATGCCGACGAGCAGTGTCAGCGCGGCAGCCAGCATCCTGGATCACCCCCTCTCTCAGCGAGGGGGTCGGAAGATCGACCCTCCTGGTCGGGGGAGGTGCGCGAAGTGCTCACGGGTGTTCTTTCTGTAGGGCACGGGTGGGCGTTCGAAGAGTATCCAGCACCCCTATCCGCGCGCTGAGAATCCCGCAATCTCACCCCCCCTCCTGCGTCGAGAGCACCACATGTCGCCGAGTGCACCGCGCGTTCGCGTCGACAGGTCGTGCACTCGGCGAGGTGCCGTGCTCTCGACGCGCGGAGACCGGGGGAGAAAGAGGCAGGAAGAATGTCGGTATTGCAGTGAGATGGCACCAAGCGTCACGAGGTTGGGGCGCCTCGCGCGCCGGCGACCCAGCTTTGTGGTGACACTTTGCTGCGCTGCGCATTGCTCGTCATCGTTGCGCCTCTGCTCCGCGACGGTTCGGTGCAAACGAGGTGAGCAGACACCGACGAGCGCGGTCCGCTCGCACGCTCGCGTTGCCGTCCCCGGTGAGGCCGCGGAACACGGCGTCGGGGATGTCGGGGCTCTCGTCGAACACCGGGCGAGGAAGTTGCTGTGGAGCGGCTCCCGCGGGCCGTACATGATGCGGGCGAGCGGCCTGCGGTTCGGCCCATGCGCGAGGAGCGATATCGGGCGCCGCTCGCGTGGCTGGGGTCCGAAGTCGCCCCCAGGCCGTGTGCTCTGCGGTAAGCCATCGAGAAACCGGCGGACCGGGTGCGCGGCACCCGCTCGGGAGGCCAGGTGGACGACGGTCTTGCCGACGGCGTCCACCTCGGCCGTTGAAGCGCCGCCGTCCGCTCTCCCCGCCCGGCGGCCGTCCGTCGATCCGGTATCGCCCACGAACGACGCCCCGCGATGCCCCTTCACGAGTGCAAGCGCCGACCTTCCGATCGCCGCGGGTCGCGGCGTAGACGGACCCGTCGTCGGAATCGGGTGACCAGAGTCGGTAGATGACGAAGACGACCGTCGGTTCGTCGATGGCCGGGAGCGATTCAGGCATCGGCACCTCTCGCGTCGGTCGGAAGCCGTGAAGGCGCATGCTGTTCGGAAGATGGGTGGGGTGGGCCGCTGACGTATGGCGCACTTCTCGATACGGTCGAGGAAGACCTCTCCCGACGGCACACCAAGGAGCGCACGAATGGCGAACGACCTCCCCAACCTCGCGGACACGATAGAAGTCGCCGCGACGACGCGTCCGGACTGCGACATGGCGATAGCTCGCGAAGTCGCCGAGATATTCGTGCACATGCTGGGCGACGGGCGTTCCGTCATCGACCCGTCGGTCGTCATCTGGACTGCCGAGGCGGCCGAGGAACTACGCCGCAGAATCGAGGACAACCCCATCCTCGGCACCGACGCCGGGCAGTGGGACAAGCTCGAGCACCAGCTCGCCGGCGCCTCTCGCGAGGTCGTGTTGCTGGCGGCCGAGCTCGTCTTCCTCCGCGAGCAGCCGGTCTTCAACGCGGCGCCGGCCACGCGGCGCGAACACCTCACGCGGGTGCTGAAGATGAGTGATCCTGTCGCGTCAGTACCCGAGTGGATGAGCGCCTGCCTTGACCGTCCGACCGAGCAAGCCGGGTTCAAAGGCGGGCAGGGATACAACGGCCGTCTGTGGCTGCATCTCATCTGGGCGGCCACGTTCGTCCGTGAGTGGCGCGGGCGGTCCGAAGAGGAACGATCGTCTGCCAAGTCTGACCCTTGGCGGATGCAGCAGATCATGCTCGACGCCGGAGACAGCGCCCATGACTTCCGAAACGCTATGCAGTTCCTGGCCTTTCCGGCTGCGTTCGATCCGATCTCGTCGACGAACATGAAGACGCGGATTCGATCCGCGCTGGCGGACCGGATCGGAGGGTCGTCGGGGGATGACGCGCTCTCACTGGATCGAGACCTGGTCTCGATCCGCGCCAAGCTCGCGAGTGAGATCGAAGGCACATTCAACTTCTGGTCACCCGATGTGCATCAACTGTGGGACACGGCAGCCGCATCGAAGCCGGCCGCCGTCGATGAGCCACGACCTCGGCACTACTGGCTCCTTTCTCCGGGGGCGCAGGCCTCAGGGTGGGATGAGTTCCAGGTCGAGGGCATCATGGCGATCGGGTGGACCGAAATCGGCGACCTCTCGCAATACGCCGATCGGGAAGCGATCCGGGCCGATCTGGCCAAGGCATCCGGCTCCACGTCGTCGATGAAGAATGATGTGCTGTGTCTCTGGCAATTCCAGAACGAGATCGCCGTCGGCGATATCGTCTACGCCAAGCGCGGCCGTAAGGAGATTATTGGTCGCGGCGAAGTCGTCTCGGAGGCGCGATTCGAGCCGGACCGCGATCTTTGGCGACACGTCCGCTCCGTGAAGTGGACGCACGTCGGTAAGTGGGAGCATCCAGGCGATGCGGTGCTGAAGACGCTCACTGACATAACTCCCTACCGCGATTATGTGGGCAAGCTGGAAGCGCTGTTCGCCGAGGACGATGTGGATGTCGCTGTAACCGAGGAACTCGTCGCTCCGGCCCCGCCTTACGACCGCGCCGCCTTCCTCGACGAGGTCTACCTCGATAGCGCCGCGTACGACCGGCTGCGCGCACTCCTGCTTCGCAAGAAGAACGTCATCCTGGCGGGCCCTCCCGGCGTGGGAAAGACGTACGCGGCCCGGCGTCTCGCGTACTCGATCATGGGCGCGAAGGATCGCACGCGCGTGCAGATGGTGCAATTCCATCAGAGCTACTCATACGAGGACTTCATGATGGGCTATCGTCCCACCGAGGCAGGCGGCTTCACCCTCGCCGAGGGGCCGTTCTACCGATTCTGCGAAGAGGCGCGGAAGGATGACGCGAGCAAGCCTTACTTCTTCGTGATCGACGAGATCAACCGCGGCAATATCTCGAAGATTTTCGGCGAGCTGCTGATGCTGATCGAGGCGGACAAGCGCGGACAGGAGCTTCGGCTGCTCTACAAGAACGAGACGTTCGCCGTGCCGCCGAACGTGCACATCATCGGCATGATGAACACGGCCGACCGCAGCCTCGCCGTGCTCGACTACGCGCTGCGTCGCCGGTTCGGCTTCTTCAACATGACCCCGGGCTTCGACTCGGCGGGCTTCACGGCCTGGCGGCAAGCGGAGGAGAACACCGGCCTCGACGCCCTCGTCTCGACGATCATCGACCTCAACCGCGCGATCGCAGACGATCCCGCGCTCGGCGCCGGCTTCGCGATCGGCCACAGCTACCTCTCGCCTCCGGCGGATGACGACGCCGACGAGGACTGGCTGCGATCGATCGTCGAAGACGAACTCGTGCCCTTGCTCGAGGAGTACTGGTTCGATGAGCCGGAGACGGCGCGCGCGTGGGCGATCAGGTTGCGGGCCGCCGGCGCATGATCGATCGCAGCATCGCCATTCGCAACGTGTACGTGATGCTCGCGTATGCGTTTGGCGCGCTGCGCAGCACTGGCACGGCCCGGATCGCGGCCGAGGAGTTCGACCACCTGCACGACCTGCTCGCCGAAATCCTCGCCGTCGGCGTCGGATCTCAGGTGAAGCGAGGCCTGCATCGCGACTACCTTGCTCGCAGCGAAGAGCTCGCGACCGTGCGCGGACGCATCGACGTCACGCGCAGCGTCGGAGCACGCACGCTGACACGCGGGCGCCTGATCTGCGACTTCGACGAGTACGAGGTCGACACCTCGCACAATCAAGCACTCAAGTCGGTAATCATCCTTCTCCTGCGCCACGGTGAGGTGAAGGAGCCGCGCCGCGACGCGCTCCGGCGCGTGCTTCCCTATCTCGACGAGGTGACACTCGTCTCTCCGGGGTCGATCCGGTGGGATGCGCTGACCTACCATCGCTCGAACGCGTCGTATCGGCTGCTGCTCGGGGTCTGCGAGCTCATCGTCCGGGGGCTTCTTCCCACCGAGGACGCCGGTGCGGCTCGTCTGTCGGAATGGATGTCGGACGATGAGATGAGCAGGCTCTACGAGCGTTTCCTCCGGCAGTACTATGCGTTTCATCACCCCGAGCTGTCTCCGAGCGCACCGACCATCGCCTGGGATCTCGATTCGCCGAGTCTCTTCAGCGGTCAGCTGCCCGCGATGAAGACTGATGTGACCCTGCGACGCGGCGGACGCACGCTCATCATCGATGCGAAGTACTACAAGCAGAACCTCCAGGAGGGCCGGTTCGGCACACAGACCATTGACTCGTCGAATCTGTACCAGATGCTCGCGTACGTGAAGAACGAGGACACGGCTTGCGACGGCAGCGTGGCCGGGCTTCTCCTCTACGCGCAGACGGATGCGGACGCGCAACCCGATCTCGACGTGGTGATCCAGGGCAACCGGATCGGCGCGCAGACGCTCGATCTCAACCAGCCCTGGGCGTCGATCGCCGCGCGTCTTGAGCAGGTGCTCGACTGGCTCGACCCCGTGCCGGAGGCGGTCACATCCTGAACCGAGGCTGATCCAGATCGAGCACGCAGCTTGGGTGACTTTGGTGACGTTCCGGGCCGAGGCGCCCGGCGCGCCGCTTGCCAGTCTGCCGATTGCAGGTGCCGCCTGCCCCCTGCGAGAGCTTGCGACACTGCGTGCCTGCCGCTGGTGATCCGGCAGGGGACGCGTAGCAGGCGCAGTCGAATCGGCGTTTCGCTGCATCGAATGCGTCGGCAAGCGGGACTGGTGCAACGTGAAGCCATCATGTGCAACGGGAACTCGTTCCCAACAGGAAGAAATAAGTTCTTGACAGCGGCATCCACACGTTCTAACGTACAACCAAATGGTTGTACGAACAGAACTCAGCGAAGCGGAGATCGACCGTGTGTTTCATGCACTCGCGATCTCGACCCGGCGTGACATCCTGCGCCGGACGATCGAGCGCGAGTACTCCGTCTCCACCCTCGCGGGCGACTACGAGATGTCGTTCGCGGCGGTGCAGAAGCATGTCGCCGTCCTCGAAGAGGCCGGCCTCATCGTCAAGCGCGCCGAGGGACGCGAGCGGCTCGTCCGCGCGAACCCCGAGATGATCGCCCGTGCGCGGGCGCTCCTCGCCCGATACGAAGAGCTGTGGCGGGCACGCATCGCCCGGCTCGATGACCTGCTGGCCGAGAAGCCGACTGACTCGGCCGACTCGGACGAATCCAATGAAGGAGTCTGAAATGCCTGTCACCGACATCATCACCGACAACGAGAGCCTGACGATGACCGTGATCGCCGATCTCGCCGCACCCGTCGAGCGCGTCTGGGCCGCCTACAGCGACTCCGAGCAGCTCGGCCGGTTCTGGGGCCCGCCGAGGGCGCCGCCGACCTTCACGTCGTGGAACCACGAGGTCGGCGGGCGCGCCACCTACACGATGCACGGACCGCGCGGCGAAAAGGCATCCGGGTACTGGGAGTTCCTCGCCATCGATCAGCCGCACCGCTTCGAGGTGCTCGACGGCTTCGCCGACGAGCAGGGCAACCCGAACGACGACCTTCCCGCGATGCGCATGGAGTTCACCTTCGAGCCCACCGCCACCGGCACCCGGATGCGCAACACCAGCCACTTCGCCTCACTCGAGGCGCTCGAGCAGATCGTCGCGATGGGCGCCGTCGAGGGCACGCGTCTGGCGATGTCGCAGCTGGATGCCGTTCTGCACGACCTCCGCGACTACGCCCAGGGCAAAGGCACCCGTGTCGAGATGCTCGACGACACCCACGTGCGGATCACCCGCCTCGTCGAGAGCCCGCGCGAGCTGGTCTGGCGAGCCCACACCGAGCCCGATCTCATCAGACAGTGGATGCTGGGCCCCGACGGCTGGGAGATGACGGAGTGCACCGTCGGAAACGAGCCAGGCGAGAGCTACCGCAACTCGTGGGCACCCATCGGTGACACCGAGGGCGAGCCGTTCGGCTTCGAAGGCGAGACGCTGCTCGTCGACGCCCCGCGCCGCGCGGTGACGACCGAGCGGATGCAGGGCACCGACGGCCCCGAGACACTGAACGACCTGAACCTGTACGAGGAGGACGGCGCGACCCTGATCACGGTGCTCATCGAGTACCCCGACAAGGAGACCCGCGACATGATCCTCGCCACCGGCATGGCCGACGGCATGGAGGCCTCGTACCAGCGGCTCGAATCCGCCGTCCTCACCGCCTGACCGGATCAGGGGCGGGCTCGATCAGCCGCGGCGGGTGCTCCACAGCGCGAGCCACACGAGCACCGGCTGGAAGAACAGTCGCGCGAAGCGCTTCATGTCGGTGTCGAGCCCGAACCCGTCACGGTGGTGCGTCCACTGCGACACGTTGCCGGGGAAGATCGCGACGAAGAACAGGGCGGTCAGCACTCCGACCAGCCGTCGACGGCGCCACGCGAACAGCAGCGCGGTGCCGAGACCGACCTCGACCGCACCCGACGCCACCACCGTGGTGTCTGGGTCGAGCGGCACCCAGTCGGGCACCTGCGCCTGGAACTCCTTGCGCGCGACGGTGAGGTGGCTGACCCCGGCGAAGGTGAGGAATCCGCCGAGGGCGATACGGGCGAGCATGCGAGCGGGAGACGTCATGCCCCGATGGTACGCGCCGTGTGGAAACCGAGGCCCGCCCGCCGATCGTCGCCCGAGCGTCCGGATGCCCGAGCTGCCCTGCGCACGAGACCGTCGAGCAGCTCGTCGTAGGGGGTGCCCGCCGCGCTGACCAGGCGGGGGAAGTGGGACTCGCGTCGCAGTCCGGGCATCGTGTTGATCTCGTTGAGGACGACCTCGTCTGCCGTCACGAAGAAGTCGATCCGCGCCAGCCCCGCCACTCCCACGGCGTCCGCCACGTCCAGCGCCGCGGCCTGCAGCTGCTGCAGCACGGGCGCGGGAAACGCGGCGGGGATCTCCAGCCAGCCGCCCGCGCCGGCGTACTTGTGGTCGTAGCTGAACGCGGTCTCCCCGTCGGGCAGGTGCACGAGGGAGCCGCCGGTGGCCTGCAACCCGTGAGCGCTTCCGCTCCACACCCCGACGCTCACCTCGGCTCCGCGGACCAGCGGCTGCAGAAGCACCACCGGGTCGAGCGCGAAGGCGACCCCGAGCGCTGCCCGCAGCTCGTGCAGTGACGACACCACGGCGACTCCCACGCTCGATCCGCCCGCATCGGGCTTCACGATCAAGGGCCAGTCCGCGACGCGGGCGAGAGCGGAGGTGAGCAGATCGGGGTCGGCGAGATACGACGACCGGTGCAGCACCCTGGTGGGGATCGTCGGCACGCCGCGGCGGGCGGCTGCGCGCGCCGTGGCGAGCTTCGACATGCCGATCCGGCAGGCGGCCGCAGAGCATCCGACATGGCGGATGCCTCTGATCTCGAGCTCGTGCTGCAGCCCGCCGTTCTCGCCCCACCCACCGTGCAGCACGGGGAAGACGACGTCGTCGGGTTCGAGCTCGTCGAGGATGTCGGCGGCGGTGAAGGCGGTGTCCACGCTCTCCATCCACCACATGCCCCCTCGATCGATCCGGATCGGCATCACGCGATGGTGGGCGGAGAGGGACTCCGCGACGTCGGCGCCGGATGCCAGCGAGACCTCGTGCTCGGTGCTGTCGCCGCCGGACAGGACGATGACCCGGCTCACGCGCCGACCTCCACCCGAGCGACGCGCGGACCGATCGCCGTCAGCACCTCTTGCGGGATCGTGCCCACCGCAGATGACCATTCCGCCAGAGACGGCTCTCCCCGAGCCGGATCGCCCAGCAGGATCACCCGGTCGCCCGCGGTCACCGGGGCGTCGCCCACGTCGATCACCGACTGGTCCATCGAGACAGCGCCGATGAGAGGACAGCGCCGCCCGCCGACGGTCACCGTCATCGCGCGCCCACCTCCGGATGAGCGGCGCGAGATGCCGTCGGCATAGCCCACCGGGATCAGCGCCAGCCGGGTCGCCGACGTGATCGTGGTCTGCCCGTAGCCCACGCTCTCGCCGGCGCACACGTCGCGCGTCTGGCTCACCCGCGTCTGCCACCTCGCCACCGGAGCGAGACCCAGTGGTCGCTCGGGCGTCGGCTCGACGCCGAAGAGGCTGGCTCCGAGCCGCACCAGATCGAGATGGGTCCGCGGGTCCACTGCCGCGGGGAGAGACGCGGCCGCGTGCCTGCGCACGCGCAGCCCCGCCGCCCTGACGAGGGCGACGGCGTCGTCGAGGTGCGCCAACGGCGCGGTGAACTGCGCGGGTGTCGTGCCGGAGAGGTGGGTCCACACCCCGACGACCCGCAGCAGACCGGATGCCGAGGCCGTTGCCGCCGCCTCGAACAGGCGCGCCCACTCCGCACGCGGAGCGCCGGAGCGGTTCATGCCGGTCTCCACCTCGATCTCCACCTCGGCCGCGACGCCGAGCGCGCCCGCTGCGGCGACGATGCGTCCCAGCTGGGGTACGGATGTCGGCGACAGGCGCACGCCGGCGGCGACCGCCGCTCGCACGGGGGCGTCGTCGTGCAGCATCCACGCCAGGATCGGTGCATCGATGCCCGCCCGTCGTAGCTCGATCCCCTCGGCGCATGTCGCGACGCCCAGCTCCGTCGCGCCTCCCGCTAGGGCCGCGCGAGCCGCGCGTGCGGCGCCGAGGCCGAACCCGCCGGCCTTGACAACGGCCATGACGGGCGTGGCGCACACCTCGCGCATGCGCGAGGTATTCGCCTGGATCGCCGCGGTCGACACCGCGACGATGGAGGGACTCGACCCCGTCGCGGTCGCGGTGGGAAGCGCTGCGGGGTCGATTTCGGAGAGGACTGCTGGCATGCTCCCAGTCCACGTGATCGCCGATATCCGACGCATCGGCGCAGCGGCGTACTCGCGTCATCCGCTCGGATGATCTCGCCCGACGCCGACGCCGACGCCGACGCCGACGCCGACGCCGACGACGCCGACCGGTCACCGGCCACACAGCTTCGCAACCGGACGCCGCCTACGGTTGAAGGATGCTCGATTGGACCTCGTGGACCGGAACCGCCATCGCCGTCGGCATCGCCCTGGTGGCCGCGATCGCCGCCGTACTCGCCCCGCACACCATCGCGTCGCTGCTGGGCCGCAGGGCCACCTGGATGCGCGACCTCTCGCACCGCGCGCGGCGCCCGTGGGCGGTGGTCGTGCTCATCGTCGCGCTCTGGATCGCCGCATCCGTCACGCAGCCCGCGCGTGAGGAATGGTGGCCGGCGGTCTCGCACGTGCTGCTGATCGGCACGATCCTCGCCGGGGCCTGGCTGCTCGGCACGGTCACCTCGTTCGCGTTCGAAGGTCTGCTCACCCGCGAGAAGACGACGTTCACGGGTGCCGACCTGCGCCGCCGTCGCACGCAGATCCTCATCATCCAGCGGCTCACGGTCGTGCTCATCGCGGTGATCGCGGTGGGGATGGCACTGTTCTCGTTCCCCTCGCTGCGCGTGGTGGGCACCAGCGTGCTCGCGTCGGCAGGCATCGTCTCGGTGATCGCGGGACTCGCGGCGCAATCGATCTTCGGCAACCTCATCGCCGGCATCCAGATCGCCTTCACCGACTCGATCCGGGTGGGCGACGTCGTCGTCATCAACGGCGAGTTCGGCCGGATCGGCGAGCTGAACCTCTCGTACGTGGTCGTCTACGTCTGGGATGAGCGGCGCCTGGTCATCCCGTGCAGCTACTTCACGACCAACGTCATCGAGACGTGGACCCGCCGCTCGGATGCCATCCTCGGCACCGTCTACCTCGACCTCGACTGGCGGGTGCCGATGGATGCCGTGCGCGCCAAGTTCGACGAGATCATGGATGCCTCCGACGCCTGGGACCGCCGCAGCAGCGGCGTGGTGGTCACCGACTCGCAGGGCGGCTTCGTCACCGTGCGCTGCACCGTCTCGGCCAAGGACTCCGACGATCTGTGGACGCTGCGCTGCGCCGTCCGCGAGCAGATGATGACCTGGCTGCAGCAGGAGCATCCTGACGCCCTGCCGCGCACGCGCGTCTCGCTCGAGAGCTGAGCGTCAGTCGCGGGTCGCCCACAGGGCCAGCAGCACCAGCACCGGCTGCAGGAACAGGCGCCCGAACCGCTTCATCTCGGTGTCGAGTCCGGGGGCGCTGCGGTGATGCGTCCACTGCGACACGTTGCCGGGGAACACGGCGATGAAGAACAGCGCGACGAGCTGCCCGACGCCGCGTCGGCTCCGGCGGGCGAGCAGCAGCGCGGCCCCAAGCGCGATCTCGGCCCAGCCGGATGCGACGACCGTGGCATCCGGATCACCCGGCACCCACTCGGGCACCGCGACGCGGAACCCGCGCCGCGCGAACGTGAGATGCGCCGCCCCGGTGAACAGCAGCAGCCCGCCGAGAGCGGAGCGGGTGATCGTCTGCGGAACGGATGCCATTCCGCGAGTGTACGCAGGCAGCGTCCGCTGTCGGGTCGCGCGAGCTCAGATCAGTCGGCGCAGCGCCTCTTCGAGGGAGATGCCCTGCGCGTCGGCGCGTTCGCGCAGCCGCGCGTGCTCGGTCGCGGTCAGCGAGACGGTGAGCTCGAGCGGGGCGGATTCCGCGGACTCGTCGAGTCCGTCGAGCAGATCCGCGGGCTCGGCCCAGAGCAGGGCGGCATCCTGCTCAGGGCGCGACGGAATCGAGGCGGAGACCGCCATCGCGCCGGCGAGTGCGGCCCCGGCATCCGACGCCGAGACGAAGCCGGGGCCACGACGCGGCTCCTGCTTCTGCTGATACGCCTTCGCGGCGGCGTTCGCGCGCTCGTCGGCGGCTTCGTTCAGCGGATGCCCGGCGTGTCCCTTCACCCACGTGAACTCGACGTCGCGGCCGCGCATCGCCTCATCGATGCCCTCGAGCAGCTCGCGGTTCAGCACCGGGCCGCCGTCGGACTTGCGCCAGCCGCGGCGCTTCCATCCCGGCATCCACTTGGTCACCGAGTCGATGACGTAGCGCGAATCGCACTCGATGACGAGCTTCTCGTCGACACCGGCGGTGGCGCGCAGCAGCTCGAGCACCGCCTGCAGCTCGCCCTGGTTGTTGGTGCCGTGCGGTGAGCCACCCGCGGCCCAGCGGTCGTCGTCGATGTACCAGGCCCAGCCGTTCGGACCCGGATTGCCGAGGGCGGAGCCATCGGCGGCGGCGGTGATCGTCATCCTTCCACCGTACGGCGTCGGTGGGACACAGCCCGAAGTCGGTACGCTCGAGGAGTGACCGGATTCGCGCTGAAGACCGTGATCATCGTGGTCGTGATCGCGCTGGTCGTGATCGTCATCGCGCGCATGTTCCACCGGCCGAGCCCCCAGACGTCGCGGTCGTCGGTCGCCACGCGACGGATACCTCTGCTCGCCTGGCTGGGAGCCGCGGTGCTGCTCACAGTGGGATTCCTCCTCGCGCTGGTGTCGTTCACCTCGCGCTACACCGACGAGCTGCTGCCTCTGCGGATCGCCGCTGTGGCGGCGCTGCTGGCCGGCGGCGTCGTGCTGTTCGTCGCTTCGCGGCGCGCCCGCAGGCGCTGAGCGCTGCTGACGGGTCGGCCGGCTACTCGCCTGCGTCCGGGACGTCCGCTGCGTCCGCCGGGGCGGCCGCCTCGGGCGCCGGCGCCTTCACGGGGAGGACGATCGTGGAGTACTGGGCGCTGAGCCCGACATCCAGCAGATCGAGCGACGGCGCCTCGTCGAGCCGCTCGGTCGGGTTCGTCTCGTCGAGCGGCTCACCGGGCAGTGCGGCCCACGCGCTGGGCTCCTGCGGCTTCTGTGTGAACAGTCCCATGTTCCTTATCCTCATCCGCCTCCGGCCCGGGGGTCGACCTCAGAAGTCGGCGATGACCAGCTTCTTCATCCCCAGCATGCGCTGATAGGCCCCGGGCTTCGCCAGCAGCTCGTCCATGTTCTGGGGCACGACCTGCCAGCTCACGCCGTACCGGTCGACCAGCCAGCCGCACTGCTCGGCATCCGGCACCGCCGACAGAGCGTTCCAGAAGTGGTCGATCTCGGCCTGGTCCGCGCAGCGGATCTCGAGCGAGACACCGGGGGTGAAGCCGAAGTCGTGCCGCACGTTCGAGTCCATGAACGAGAACCACTGCTCGCCGATGCGGAACTCGCCGAACATGATGCTGCCGGCCGCGGCCGTGCCGGAGGCCTGCTCGTACGCGACGACGGTGCCGTACGCGGTGTCGTCGAACAGCGAGAGGTAGAGATCGACGGCCTCGCGCGCCCTGTCCTGCACGTCACCCGAGAACATGATCTGCGTGATCACGAACGGACGCGGGTCGCCGGTCGGGTCGGTCAGCATCAGCTGCCAGCTGACACCGAATCTGTCCTGCACCCAGCCGTAGTGCGGGCTGAACGGGTACTCGCCGAGCGGCATGAGCGCCTGTCCGCCGTCAGACAGCGCAGCCCAGGTCTCATCGAGTGCGGTGCGCGCGGCATCGGCGTCGCCGTCGAACATCAGCGGGTCGAAGTTGAGCATGAACGAGATCGACGGAGTCGGACGGACAGTGTCATCGGAGTTGATCATCGTGATCCGGAACCCGGCGACGTCGAGGTCGACGACGACCGGCTCGCCCTCGAGGCCCTTCTGGAAATCGGGCAGCTCGTCGGGGTAGTGCATCGCGACGTGCGCGCTCGTCCGCGGCAGCGCCGTCGTGTAGAACTCGCCGGCCTCACCCGCGTTTCCGGCGAACCAGATGTTGGGAACGATCTTCTGCGTCATCTTAACTCCATCGTGCTGTCAGTGCTCGTCTTCGTCAGTGCCGGCATCGGCGCCGCGCACCGCGTCGACGAGCTCACGCCACGCGCCCTCGAGCCGCGTGTCGGGAACGACCTGCTCGAGCTGCTTGTCGCGCAGGCGGGCGTGGATGCTCCACACGTATCGATCGGCGCCACGGGCATCCGGATCGAGATGCTCTTCCCACGGACAGCGATCGACGAGCTCGATCCAGGTCGGCGCCTGCTCGGGTGCCGGTTCCGCCCGCCAGCGGCGGCGGAGCCCGGCGATGCCGCCACTGCGCACCACCGCAACGACGATGCGATCCTGCGCATCGTCCGTTCCCGCACCGTCAGCGGGGGTTTCGATCTCGTGCATCCTCGATCACTCCGACCGCGATCCACGCGTCGCGGACCGCTGACTCCACGGTAGACCCGATGCCGCTCGCCGCGGCGATCGTCTTCTCGGCGAACTCGGTGAAATCGGCCGTCGACGACAGATCGCCGATGAGCGCGCGATACCAGGCGAGTCCCGCGCCCTGCCACGCGTGCCCGCCGATCGCGGTCGCCGCCAGCGCGAAGGCGCGGTTCGGGATGCCGGAGTTGATGTGCACGCCGCCGTTGTCCTCCACGGTCTGCACGTAGTCGCGCATGTGCGCCGGCTGCGGGTCCTTGCCCAGCTCATCGTCGTCGTACGCGGTGCCCGGCTCGAGCATCGAGCGCAGAGCACGCCCCTGCACGGCATCCGTGAAGATGCCCTCGCCGACCAGCCACGACGCCTGATCGGCGGTCTGGCCGAGCAGATGCTGCTCGGTGAGCGCGCCCAGCACATCGGCGATCGACTCGTTGAGCGCGCCGGACTGGTCGCGGTAGACGAGCCCGGCCGTGCTCTGGATCACCCCGTGGCCCAGCTCGTGGCCGATGACCGAGACCGACCGGGTGAAGCCGACGAACACCTCGCCGTCCCCGTCGCCGAACACCATGCGCGAGCCGTCCCAGAATGCGTTGTCGTAGTCCTCGCCGTAGTGCACGGTCGCGTTGAGAGGCGCCCCCGCGCCGTCGAGCGAATCGCGCTCGAACGCGTCGAGCAGCATCTGGAAGGTCGCACCCAGACCGTCGAACGCCTCGTTGACCGTGTCGTCGGCCACCGGCTCGTCGTCTTCGGCGCGCACGATGAGCCCAGGCAGGGTCTCGGTGTTCTGCGCATCGAAGATCGTGCGGGTGGGGGCGGCCGCCACCTCGGCGACGAGATCACCGTTCTCATCGATCGACAGCTCGAGCGCCGCGTGGAACGCCGGTCGGCCCGCGATGAGCGTCTGCCGTGCGGCCTGGGCGGCGTGCGGGTAGCGCTCGGATCTCGCCAGGTGCGCCAGCAGGTAACCGGGGACGATGCCCTGGTGAACGGACGTGTATGCAGCATCGAAGGTGCTCATGTGCCGACCCTACGCCGGGGTGCGGACAACGCCCAGGGGTCTCAGCCGGGCCGCGTAGAATCGGCCCAATGACCGATGCCCCCTCGCTGCCCGCCTCCGGCATCGACCCCGACGACCTCGCCACCACCCTCCGGGTGCTCGCATCGCTCGACGAGGTCGATCAGCAGCATCCGGACTACCTGGCCGTCCGCCGTGCCACCGCCAACATGTTCAAGGCCGTCAAGCGCGCGCGTCGCAAGGAGATCCGGGATGCCATCGCCGAGGCCGACAAGGCCGTCGTCGCGCGCACCGCGACCGGCGCCCCCGACCGCATCGATGACGAGACGCGCGGCCTCGACCTGGAGTCCAGCGTCGTCGACGCCCCGATCGCCGGCGAGCTGCTCAAGCCCCGCAACTGCTACATCTGCAAGCAGCCGTACACGCTCGTCGACGCGTTCTACCACCAGCTCTGCCCCGAGTGCGCCCGCTTCAGCCACGGCAAGCGCAACGCCCGCACCGACCTCACCGGTAAGCGCGCCCTGCTCACCGGCGGGCGGGCGAAGATCGGCATGCACATCGCGCTGCGGCTGCTGCGCGACGGCGCGCACCTGACCATCACGACCCGCTTCCCGCGCGACGCGGTGCGACGGTTCTCGTCGTTGCCGGACGCCTCGGACTGGCTGCACCGGCTGCGCGTCGTCGGCATCGACCTGCGCGACCCCGCCCAGGTGATCGGCCTCGCCGACTCGGTCGCGGCCCAGGGGCCGCTCGACATCCTCATCAACAACGCCGCGCAGACCGTGCGGCGCTCGCCGGGGGCGTACTCGCTGCTGGCGGATGCCGAACTGCAGCCGCTGCCCGACGGCCCGCTGCCCGAGATGGAGACCTTCGGGCACACCGCCGACCCGCATCCGCAGGCGCTGCAGGCCTCGGTCGACGCGCACCCGCTGCTGTCGGTCGCGGCGCTGGGCGGCACGGTCGCCGAGCAGGGTGGACAGGCGCTCACGGCGGAGGACCTCGCACGTCTCGCCATGGCGCCCGGTTCGTCGTCGCTCGTCAAGCACGCCGACGGCACGGCTATCGACGCGGGTGGGCTGGTGCCCGACGTCAACCGGGTGAACAGCTGGGTGCAGTCGGTCGAGCAGGTCGATCCGCTCGAGATGCTCGAGGTGCAGCTGTGCAACACCACCGCGCCCTTCCTGCTGATCAGCCGGCTGCGCGCGTCGATGGCCGCGTCGAGCGCCCGGCGCAAGTACATCGTCAACGTCTCGGCGATGGAGGGGCAGTTCTCGCGCCGGTACAAGGGGCCGGGGCATCCGCACACCAACATGGCCAAGGCCGCGCTGAACATGCTCACCCGCACGAGTGCCGGCGAGATGCTCGAGACCGACGGCATCCTGATGACCGCCGTCGACACCGGCTGGATCACCGACGAGCGCCCGCACTTCACGAAGGTGCGCCTGGCTGAGGAGGGCTTCCACGCCCCGCTCGACCTCGTCGACGGCGCCGCACGCGTGTACGACCCGATCGTGCAGGGAGAGGCAGGCGTCGACCTGCAGGGCGTGTTCCTGAAGGACTACCGGCCCAGCCCCTGGTGACCCGGCGGAGCGGTTGTGCAGGCGCGGCGGACTGGGCGAGAACGCGGCGTCACGGCTCCTGGACTGCCGGGGCGCGCACGGTCCGGCGGTATCCGCCCTCGTGAGGTTCGACCGCCCCCGCCGCGACGAACGCGTCGATCCAGCCGCCCATCGGCCACTCGCCCCACCGCTCGGCGAACAGGGCGCCGTTGCGCAGGATGTCGTCGAGGTGGCGCCACGGCGGAGTGCCGGCCGGATGCCACTGGTGATAGGCGTGTGCACCGCCGACCCAGTGCAGACCGATGCCCAGCGAGCGGGCTCGCCGGCCCAGGTCGGTGTCTTCCGCGCCGTACCCCTCGTACCTCTCGTCGAAGCCGCCCAGCCGCGCCCACGTCGCAGGCGTCACCGCGAACGACAGCGACCAGAACAGGTCGTACTCGGCCGGACCCGCGGTCTCGACGACGCCGGTCGCCGGGTTCGGGCGCACCGGATGGGGTCGGGTCATCGCATCCAGCTCTTCGGCGGATGACGGCCGCTGCACGCTCTCCAGGTACGTGACCGGCCCGCACAGCAGACCGTCGGGGTGCGACCGCGCCGCCTCGACGTACCGGGCGAGCACCTCGGGCCCCGGCAGGCAGTCCACGTCGAGGAACACGAGCAGATCGACGCCCTGAGCGACCGCCAGCTCGGCAGCGGCGTTGCGAGCGGCGCCGACGCGCATGCCGTCGCGCCCGGGCGGAACATGCACGTGCAGGGCGCCGTCGAACGGGGGCGGGGGCTCGCTGTCGAGCCACGCCTCGATGCGCACCACCTCGTGCTCGGGCCGCGCGACTGCGTCGAGGAAACGACGCTGGCGGTGCAGGTGCGCGAGGCGATTCTGCGACGCGGGCGTGATCACACCGATCCGTGCGGTCATGAGGCGACCTCCTGTATGGCGTGGGCCGCCCGGGCTGCGGCGCCACGGGCACCCCAGCCGGTCCAGTCCGGGGTCGAGGCGGCGGCCCGCTCGACGAGCGCGGCGATGTGCTCCGGCGACGAGTCGGCGGGCGCCGTGTGGGCGAAGCCGGCGGACTGCAGCACGCGCGCGGTGTGCTCCTGCTCGCCGAACGGCCTGTCCTGGGGCAGCACCACCGCGCGTGCCCCGGCGGCAGCCAGGTCGGCCACGCCGTTCAGGCCGGCGGCGCTGACCACCACGGTCGCCCGGCAGAGCATCGGCCACACGTCGTCGACCCGATCGTCGTCGCGCGCGCCGGCGGTCTCGACCATCCAGCCCCGCGCGGTCAGCTGCTCGGTGGTCTGCTCGAGCTGCGGCGGATCGAGGGTGCGGCTGAGGAAGAGCACGCGGCGCGCGTCTCCGTCGGCGCCCGCGTGCCGATCCCGCCCGTCGTGCCGCGAGATCGCCCCGACGTGACGCACCCGCTCGCGGCGGTCCGACAGCTCCGCCGCATCGAAGAGGCCCTCGGCCCACGGCG
The DNA here is from genome assembly GCF_001878835.1 of Microbacterium sp. AR7-10. Classification (NCBI taxonomy): domain Bacteria; kingdom Bacillati; phylum Actinomycetota; class Actinomycetes; order Micrococcales; family Microbacteriaceae; genus Microbacterium; species Microbacterium sp. AR7-10. The sequence goes on from NZ_MJIR01000057.1 coordinate 38,638, forward strand.
CGACGATGCGATCCGCCAGGTCGTGGCCGAGACGGTGCGGGGCGTCAGAGCGATCGCCGGGCTGGGCGAACACCACGGTCGGCACGCCCAGAAGCCGCACGAAGGCGGTGACCTCGACGCTGACGTCGACGACGAACGCCGAGACCGGGGTGCGGGCGATCCAGTCGGCGATCATCGCCAGTCGCGTCTGATGTCCGTCGTGTCCGATCGGCGCCCAGTGCAGCGCGCCGCCGGCGGTGACGTCGCCGAGCTCGTGCGCCTCGCGGCGGATTCCGTCGGCCCCTACGACAGGATCGGCGTCGGCGGGCAGGCGGATCCACGTGGTGCCGCTGTCGAGCGTCGCCGGGGCGGGGAGGCTCGAGAACACGGTGACGTCCTCGTCGAGGTGGCGCCGGATCGCCTGCGTCCGGGTGCGGTGTCCCCATCCGTGGTGGTGCACGTACCAGCCGATCATGCGCCGACCGCCTCCGCGACCCTCGCCTCGTCCACGAGCGCGGCCGGGGTCTGGGCGGCGATGCCGAGCACGCGCTCCACCTCGCGATGACGCCGGGCGAGCGAATGCCGGGCGGATGCCGCAGCGCGAACCCGATCACGGAATGCGCCCGACGCCGACTCGGCGGCGAGGCTGACGGCGGCCCGAGCAAGGGCGCTCACATCGCGGGCGCGCACGACAGCGCATCCGGGCAGCCCGGCGAGCACTTCGCGCGCCCCGCCGGCATCGAACGCGACGACCGGCGTGCCGGTCATCAGCGCCTCGGCCAGCACCAGACCGAACGGTTCCGACCAGACCGGGGTGACCAGCGCGACCGACGACGCGCCGACCAGGGCGCACAGCTCGGGCTGACGCAGCGGTCCGACGTACTCCGCGCCGTCACCCAGGAGCGGCGCGACCTCACGGTCGAAATACACCGGGTCGCCGATGCGACCGGCGATCCGGATGCGTGCACCGGCGAGCAGTGCGGCTCTGATCGCGAGGTGCGGTGCCTTCTCGGGCACGATGCGGCCGAACCACACCCAGTGATCCCCGCCCGCTCCTCGTCGCCATTCGGTGCTGTCGACGCCGTTGGGGAAGACGAAGGCGTCCACGCCCTCCGCGGACCACGAGCGGGCGGTGTACTGGCTGACCGCGAGAAAGCGATGCGGGGCCGACGACGGCAGTGATCGCGCGGCGCGCACCATGTCGGGGAGGGGCGGCGTGTGCAGGGTCGTCACGACCGGAACGCCCAGGTCGCGACTCCACAGGATCGGGTCGCCGTGCAGGCTGTGGTTGTCGACGACGTCGACGCCGTCGAGCGGGTCGGTCAGTCGCGAGCGCACGCGTGCGAAGGCATCCGCCATCCGCCCGCGGTGGCCGGCCGGGTTCTCCGTGTCGGACGCGTCGTGCGTGCGATGCCAGCGCGGGCTCGGCAGGTGCAGGTCGGGGTCGGAGCCGAGGAAATCCGACCCGGCGGCGGCGCACAGGTCGACGCGGTGTCCGCGTCGGCGCAGCCACCGCACCCGATTCCACACCACCGCCTCGAGCCCACCCGCATGCGGCTGGCGCAGAGCATGCCGTTCGGGCGCGACGACCAGCACGCGCAGGCGCTGACCCGCGCTCACGCCTGCACTCCGGCGATGACGTCGCGGTAGAGGCGGGCGTGCGCGTCGCGCACGGCGCGTCTCTGATCGCGTCGCTGCGCACGCCGGCTCGCGACCACCTCGTCTGCCGACGGGGAGTCGTCGCGGGCCCACGTCACCGCGGCGGCCACCGTTCGCGGATCGTCGAGATCGACCACGCGGAAATCGGACGGATGCTGCGACCGGATGTGTCCGACGTCCGTTCCGGCCACCCGAACGCCCAGGTCGTAGCAGAGCTCGACCCATCCGGAGTGCGTTCCGTGCCGGTAGGGCAGCACGAAAAGATCGAGCCCGCCGAGCCACTGCTCGATCTCCGCATCGGTGAGATACGGCGTCCGCCGCACCCGCACGGCGGCATGCCCGTCGGCTGCGGCGACCACTCGCTCGGCGGTGCGATCGTCGCGCACGTTCTCGTTCAGCAGCACCTCGATCTCGACCGCCGGGCCCGACCGCTCGAGCAGCCGCGCGGCGTGCACCGCCGCGCGGACCGCGTTCTCCGCGTCGATGTTCGGGCGCAGGTCGCGCAGGTGGATGCCGACGCGCACGGTCTCGCCGTCGGTGACGCGTCCGGGGTCTGCGGCCTCGTCGAGAAGCGTCGGGTGGGCGAGCACCACGCTCGAGCGACCCCACCGACGCTCGATCTCCGCAGCGGCAGACGGCGTGAGTGTGATCAGTCGATCGGCGGCCGGGACGATCACGTCGAGCAGCGCTCGGTACGGATCCTGATCGACGATCTGCGGATTGTCGAGGTCATGCACCGTGAACACCACAGGGCGGCCCGCGCGGGCGGCCGCATCGAGACCGTCGCGCAGCTCATCCGCCGGGAACGACTCCAACCCGAAGTGCACGTGCAGCACGTCGAACTCGGCGGCGTTCTCGCTGAGCCATCGCGCGGTCATCGCGACCGGTGGCCACCACTGCTCGGGCGGGGCGCCCGGCACCGGAGGGTCGGGCAGCAGCGCGACCCGGTGCGGATCGGTGATGGCCTGGATGTAGGGGTGGACGGACGGGATGGAGGCGACCCGGATGGGCGCGGAGGCTGTACCGATGGTTCCTCCTCGAGTGGCTGAGCGGTCTGAGTGCGCAGATCGCAGGGATGGATGCGTGAAAAATCAACGGGGTCAAGCGGAAAAAGACAGAGGTATACCTTCGAAGCATGGACCCCTCCTCTCCCGACGTCACCACCGTTGCGCCCGCCGAGGCGGCGGTGCTAGGACGGCGTCGGCACTACGGGGAGTTCTACGGTCTGGCCCCTCTGCCCGAGAGCTTCGGCGTCGTGCTCGGCAACTGCCAGGCCGAGTCGCTGCGGCTCGTGATCGACACCGCGGATCGCCGCTTCATCCGAACCCCGCCGGTGCACGAGCTGACGGCCGACGATGCGCGGCGTCTGCACGACGTGGTGGCGGCCGCGCACACGGTGGTCACCCAGCCGGTGCGCGACGACTACCACGACCTGCCTCTCGGCACGCGCCAGGTGGCCGCGGCGACCTCGGCTCGGGTGCTCACGGTGCCGCCCGTGCGGTTCGCGGGGCTGCATCCGTTCCAGGCGGCGATCCGGGTGCCGGGGATCGATGAGGATCCGCCGGTCGTGGCGTACCACGACGTGCGCACCCTCGCGACGGCCGCCGGACTGCCGGTGTCGTCGTCCCTGCCGCCGGATGCCGTGCGGGCCGTCGCCCGCTCGTCTGTCGAGGTTCTGCGCGCGCGCGAAGCGGTGACCGACATCCCGGTCTCCGACCTCTTCGACACGGTCACGGCCGACCACATGCGCACGGTGAACCACCCCGGGAACGCGGTCTGGATGCCGCTCGGCGCCCGCATCCTCGAGGCGCTGGGCGCGGCAGACGGACCGGTCGACCCCGGACGTCCGCTGCTCGACTCGGTGCGCGCCCCGCTCGCCCCGGAGGTGGTCGAGGCATGGGGGCTGGCCGAGGAACCGCGTGCGGAGTGGATCGTGGAGGGACGGATCGTCGACGACGCGGCGGTGCGCGATGCCCACCTGGCCTGGTACGCCGCTCATCCCGAGTTCGTCGCCGCAGCCGTCGAGCGTCTGGCGCCGCTGCTGACCGTCTGGCGCACGGCATGACCGGCACGCCCCTGCTGCTCGTGCACCCCGGCGACCATGGCGTCGCCGTGTACGCCCGTGACATGGCGGCCGCGGTCGGCGCGCTCGGGGACGCGCGCACCGTCGACGCGGGCGAGGTCGGGCAGCTGCCGGAGGGAACGGCCGTGCACGCGCACTTCACCGACCGGCTCTGGGGCGCGTCGCCCGAGGATGCCTCTCGCGTGTTCGCCGATCTCGCGTCCCGCGTGCGCCTGAGTGTGACCCTGCACGACGTGCCGCAGGCATCCGACGGAGAGCAGAACCGGACCCGACGCCGGGCGGCGTACGCGCGGGTGGCGGCCGCGGCCCGCGCCGTCGTCGTGAACAGCGAGCACGAGCGGGCGCTGCTGCGCGAGGAGGACGTGTGGTCGGGTGCGGTCTCCGTCATCCCCCTGCCCGTCGAGCTCGAGGCGGATGCCGGGAGGGGCCGCCCGGACGGATCCATCGGCGTGCTCGGCTTCTTCTACCCGGGCAAGGGGCACGACGAGGCGGCGGATGCGGCGGCCGCGGCGGGGATCAGCAGGCTCACCGTGCTCGGGCGCGCGTCGGACGGGCATGCGGCCGAGCTCGAGACCTTCGTGCGGCGCGCGGCCGGCCTCGGCGTCGAGGTCGAGGTCACGGGGTGGCTGGATGACGACGAGATCGCCCGACGCGGCCGAGCGGTGAGCGTGCCGGTGATCGCGCACCGGCACATCTCGGCATCCGGCTCGCTGGCCTCATGGATCGGCTGGGGCCGACGCCCGGTCGCGGTGCGCAACCGCTACATCGATGAGATGGCGGCGCTGCGCCCCGGCACGATCACCGCCGTCGCCGAGGGCGACCTGGCCGGCGCGCTGCGGCACGCGATCGCGCACCCCGACACGACCTGGCACGGGCTCGCGCGCCTGCCCCTCTCGCGCGCCGACGTGGCGACGGCGTACCTGCGGCTGTGGGACGGACTGGACTCGTGACGGCGCAGGGGTCCGCCGGAAGGCAGGGGTCCGCCGGAAGGCAGGGGTTCGCCGGACGGCAGTGGGTCGTCGGCAACCGGTGGGACTCGTTCGACGGCATCCAGCCCGACCCGCTGCCCCGGGTGTCGGTGATCGTCTCGCACTACGATCAGCCCGCGGAGCTCGCCCGCACCCTGCACGCGCTCGCTGCGCAGGACTACCCGCCGCAGCTGCTGGAGGTCATCGTCGCCGACGACGGATCGCCCGGTGAGGTCGACGTGCCCGACGACGTGATCCTCGTGCGTCAGGACGATCAGGGGTTCCGCCTCGCGGCCGTGCGCAACCTCGGCGTGCGCGCGAGCACCGGCGAGGCGCTGTGCTTCCTCGATGCCGACACGTCGCCGGAGCCCGGGTACGTGCGCGCGCTCAGCAGGCTCCCCGCGCTGCTGCCCGAAGCCGTCGTCGTGGGACGCCGCCGGCATGCCGACTTCTCGGGCATCCCGCCGGAGGTGCCGGTGACCGAGGCCGCCGCCGGGCGAGACTTGCCGGAACCCGTCTGGCTGGCGGAGGGGTACGTGCGCAGCCGAGCTCTGCTCGACGCCGACGACCGGTCGTACCGGTTCGTGATCGGCGCGGTCATCGGCTGCTCGCGCAGCCTGTTCGATGAGGTCGGCGGATTCGACGAGACGTTCACGTCGTACGGCGGCGAGGACTGGGAGTGGGCGCACCGCATGTGGCAGGCGGGTGCGGTGTTCGCTCACGTTCCCGACGCGGTCGCCTGGCACGACGGCCCGGAGTGGGCCGACCGCGAGGGGTCGGGGATGGATCGGGCCAACGCCCAGACCCTGCGGATGCAGTCGTCCATCCCGGTGCCGGGCTCGTCGCCGCGGGCGCTGTGGCCCGGTGCCGCGGACCTCGTGGTTCGCATGCGCGGAGAGCACTCCCCGGCGGCACTGTTCGTCATGGCGGATTCGCTGTTCGCGGCGTTCCCGCGCGCCCGGCTGCTGCTCGACGACATCCCCGCGGCGCTCGATGAGGACCCTCGCGTCGCTCCGGCGCGCGACGACGTCGACGCCAGGGTCGTCTGGGAGATGAGCCGTCCCGTCGTCGTGCTCGATGCGACGTGGATCGTCGACCTCGTGCACGGCCTCGGCACCGGCGACGTGGGCACGGTCCAGCTCGTCGACGACGACGGCTCGTCGCTCGGGTCGCTGCGCGCCCGGAGGGCGGCCCGTCGAGCCGAACGGTGGGGTCACGAGGATGGGTTCCGGACTCGGCGGATGACGGCCGTCGGGACGCACGCGCTGAGACCCGACCCGCGGGTGGAAGCGTGGGTCGGCGGGTGGGGCGGCGTCGAGTCGTTCCGCTGACGGGTCGCGCCCGCCGCAGCTACAGTCTGGTCACGCCGGTCACGGCCACGACCGCCTCACCCGCCTCGTCGGACGCGCCGAGGTCGATCGTCGCGGAGATGCCCCAGTCGTGGTCGCCGGCCGGGTCGTCGAGGATCTGCCGCACGGTCCACTGCTGCGCGTCCTGCTCGATGAGCAGCAGCTGCGGGCTGCGGGCATCCGCACCGGTGCGGATCTCGTCGTGCTCGGCGAAATACGCGTCGAGGGCGTCGTTCCAGCCGTCGGCGCCGAAGTCGGCGTCGAGCGATGCCAGGGATTCGACGTCTTCGCGGGCGGCGAGCAGCACGCGGCGGAACATCTCGTTGCGCACCAGCACGCGGAAGGCGCGGGTGTTGGCGGTGAGACGCTTCGGCGCGGGCGGCACGACCGGTTCGTCGTGGCGGTCGACCACGCCGTTGTCGGTGCCCGCCATGAGCTCTTCCCACTCGTCCAGCAGGCTCGAGTCGACCTGACGCACGAGCTCGCCGAGCCACTCGATGAGGTCGCGCAGCTCGTCGGTCTTCAGCTGCTCGGGGATGGTCTGCGAGGCCGCGCGATAGGCATCCGACAGGTAGCGCAGCACAACCCCCTCCGACCGGGCCACCTTGTAATAGGCGACGTACTCCCCGAACGACATGGCCCGCTCGTACATGTCGCGCACCACCGACTTGGGGTGCAGCTCGAAGTCGCGGATCCACGGCTGCGACGAGCTGAAGGTCTCGAACGCCGCGCTCAGCAGCTCGTCGAGTGGCTTGGGGTAGGTGATCTGCTCGAGCAGCTCCATGCGCTCGTCGTACTCGATGCCCTCCGCCTTCATCGCGCCGACAGCCTCGCCGCGCGCCTGGAACTCCTGCTGACTGAGGATCGCGCGCGGGTCGTCGAGGGTGGCCTCGACGATCGAGATCATGTCGAGGGCGAACGTCGGCGACTCGGGCTCGAGCAGCTCGAAGGCCGCCAGAGCGAACGGGGAGAGCGGCTGGTTGAGCGCGAAGTCGGGCTGCAGATCGACGGTGAGGCGCACGGTGCCGTCTGCCCGCTCCACGACGCCGGACTGCAGCAGGGTGCGGTAGATGCCGAGCGCCCGCAGGGCCAGCAGCCGCTGCGCGGCTCGCGACTCGTGGTTGTCGTATACCAGGGAGCGCATATTCGCGAAGACGTCGCCGCCGCGGGCGATCACGTTGAGCATCATCGCGCTGGTGATCTGCATGTGCGACGTCAGCGTCTCGGGCTCCGAGCCGATGAGCTTCTGGAACGACGGCTCGCCCCAGGACACGAACCCGTCGGGCGCCTTCTTGCGGATGATCTTGCGCTTCTTCTTCGGGTCGTCGCCCGCCTTCTTCACCGCGGCGATGTTGTCGCTCTCGTGCTCGGGTGCCTGCGCCACCACCGTCCCTGCGGTGTCGTAGCCCGCGCGCCCGGCGCGCCCGGCGATCTGGTGGAACTCGCGGGCGTTCAGCTGACGCATCCGCGTGCCGTCGAACTTCGTCAGCGCGGTGAGCAGCACCGTGCGGATCGGCACGTTGATGCCCACGCCGAGCGTGTCGGTGCCGCAGATCACCCGCAGCATGCCGCGCTGCGCGAGCTGCTCGACGAGGCGACGGTATTTCGGCAGCATCCCGGCGTGGTGTACGCCGATGCCGAGCCGCAGCAGCCGCGACAGCGTCTTGCCGAACGCGGTCGTGAACCGGAATCCGCCGATCAGCTCGGCGATGGCATCCCGCTGCTCACGGGTGGCGACCTTCGCGCTCGCCAGCGCCTGCGCGCGCTCCATCGCCGCCGCCTGCGAGAAGTGCACGATGTACACCGGCGCCTGCCCGGTGGAGAGCAGCTCGTCGATCGTCTCGTGGATCGGCGTCGTCTCGTAGTAGAAGTGCAGCGGCACCGGACGCTCGACACCCGTGACCACCGCCGTCTCGCGACCGGTGCGACGGGTGAGGTCGGCGGCCAGCTCGGTGACATCGCCCAGGGTCGCCGACATCAGCACGAACTGCGCCTGCGGCAGCTCGAGCAGCGGCACCTGCCACGCCCAGCCGCGATCGGGATCGCCGTAAAAGTGGAACTCGTCCATCACCACCTGGCCCACGTCGGCGTCAGCACCCTCGCGCAGCGCGCGGTTGGCGAGGATCTCGGCCGTGCAGCAGATGATCGGCGCGTCGGCGTTCACCGATGAGTCCCCGGTGATCATGCCGACGCTCTCCGCGCCGAACACCTCGACCAGCGCGAAGAACTTCTCGCTGACCAGCGCCTTGATCGGGGCGGTGTAGAACGTGCGACGACCATCGGCGAGGGCCGCGAGATGCGCTCCGATGGCGACCAGCGACTTGCCGGTGCCGGTCGGCGTCGACAGGATCAGGTTCTTGCCCGACACGATCTCGATGACCGCCTCGTCCTGCGCGGGGTACAGGCTGATGCCGGTCGACTCCGCCCACTCGACGAAGGCCAGGTAGACGGAATCCGGATCGGCGCCGCGCACCGGAGAGGGATCGAGAGGCATGATGGTTCGATCCTTTCACGCCCGCCGGGTCAGGTCTCGTCGCGCAGCTCGCCGTGGATGCGCCGCAGGTCCTCCATCAGCGACCCGACGAGGATCCAGTGATCGGATGCCGGAGGGCGCACCACCAGAGGTGTGGTGAGGGCCGGCACGGGTGCGGTGCGGTCATCCGGAAGGCGCTCCGCCGACTGCACCGCCAGCCGCACGTCGTGCCCCGCGCGGTGCAGCTGCTCGGCGATCGCCCGCACCGTCTGGTCGCTGGCGAGCGAATCCTCGTAGTGGTCGATGTAGGCGCGCGTCATCCCGATCACCTGCGTGACCACGGGGGAGAGCCGATCGAACACGTCCTGCAGCTGGTCGAGATCCTCGCGGTGGCGCCCGCGGCGGGGGTTGAGTGCGAGCGACTCCTCGGCTGCCGTCAAGGATGCCTCGGCTGCCTCCTTCATGGGGCGCAGCAGCCGCGCTTCGAGCATCAGCTCGTAGAGCTGGGCGGCGCTGCGGGTGGTGGGCAGCGCGTCGGCGAGACGGTCGAGGGATGCGGCGAGCTCGCGACCGAGCATCCCGATGTCGCGCCGGGCAGGTGCCGAGAGAACCGGCGGGACGACGGCGACGTTCACGACGAATCCGACGGCGGCGCCGATGAGCGTCTCCAGGATCCGATCCAACGCGTAGTCGGGGTTCGATGACCCGAGAGCCAGCACCAGCACGGCCGAGATCGCCACCTGATTGCCCGTGCCCGTCGACGCGCGCAGCGCCCAGGCGATCAGCAGCGCGACGACCACCGCGGCCAGCACCACCCAGCTCTGCCCGCCGAGCAGCAGGCTCAGCAGCACGGCGATGACGACACCGAGGATCACCCCGGCGCTGCGCTCGAGCGCCTTCGACAGCGACTGGTTGACGCTGGGCTGCACGACCAGCAGCGCGGCGATCGCGGCGAACACCGGCAGCGGGCCGGGGATCAGCCAGCCGGCGATCAGCCACGCCGCGATCGTCGCGGCGGCCGACTTCAGCACCTGCAGCAGGGGAGCCCGGCGGGCGGCACGGATCGCGGCGGGGAAGCGCATGGGTCAACGGTAGCGCCGGCACGCGTGTGCGCGTCGGGCCTCGGCGGTGTCGGCCGGGAGTGGTTCGATGGGGGCATGGAGACCGGTCTGCGCGTTCTGGAGAGGAAGCTGTGGGCCACCGCGGTCTGCTTCACGTCGGGCGCCGTCATCGGCACCGCGGTGCTGTGGGGTGCTGCCCGGCCGTTCAGCGGAGACGGGTCGGTCATCATCCCGATCGCGCTCGTCGCCGCCGTGATCGCGGCGGTCGCCTTCATCGTCAGCACCCGGATGCACCGCGCCGGCGAGACCGCCCCCATGCCGCCGTGGCAGGCCGCCGTGTCGCACATCAGCGCGGCCGCGGTGACCGTCGCGATCGCCGGCGTCTCGGGCCTCGGCGTGCTGCTCGCCGGCGAGGTGCTCGCGACCGGACTGGAGGGACTGACCCTGCCCGCCGTCGCCGGCGGGGTGTTCACCGGTGTCGCGTCGGCACTCGGCGGCCGACTGGCCTTCCGCATGGGCGTGCGCCTGAGCACGCAGGACATCGCGGCGCTGCTGACGGCGTTCCTCGTGGTCGGCACCCTGTTCGCGATGCTGACCGCCGCGGATGCCGCGTGGTGGGAGCGCAGCTTCTCCGAACTCGGCATCGGAGCCCGCGGATGGGCGTTCAACGGCACGGTGATCGTGGCGGGACTGCTGATCGCCACCACCGGCTCCTACCTCGGCCGCGATCTGCACCGGATGCTCGGTGACGGCGCCCTGGCGTCGATCGCCGCCATCGTGCTCACCTGGGCCGGAGCGGGAGTCGCGCTCGCCGCGGTCGGGCTGCTGCCGCTCGACAGGGTTCCCGTCGCGCACGCGATCGCCGCCTTCTCGATGCTCGCGTTGATCCTCGTCGCGGCCGTGCTGACGACGCTGCTGCTGCGCGACGTCGCGGCGCTGCGGATGCTGACCATCGCTCTCGTCGGCATCGTGGTGATCGTGACGGTGATCGCCTTCGGTTTCCGGATGCTGTCGGTCGCAGCCCTCGAGGGCATCGTCGTCGGGCTCGTGCTGCTGTGGCTCACGACCCTCGTGCAGCTGCTCGCCGTGCTCGCGCCCGAGGCATCGCGGCCGTCCGCGCGCCGGTCGCCGCTGCGTGCCTGAGCGCGGCGCCGGGCTCGGGTGGTCCCCGCGGGGACGCTTCGCGGCCGTCACCGCGCTCGGGTGGTCCCAAATGGCCGCGTCATGGGTGGCGAGGCGGCCATTCGGGCCCACCCGGCGCGGTCAGCGCGCGGGGGCCGCCGGAGGCGCGGTGGATGAGCGGACGATGAGCTCCGGATGCAGGCGGGCTCGTCACCGGCATCCGTCCCCTCGATGTGCGAGATGAGTCGCTGCGCCGCCGCGCGACCCATCTCCTCGAACGGCTGACGCACGGTGGTGAGAGCGGGGGAGGCGTACGCGGCGAGGGCGATGTCGTCCACGCTGACCACCGAGACGTCCGCGGCGAGCAGAGTCGGCGTGGCGGTCATGCGTCCCCCTTGCGGCGCTGCAGCAGCGCGTAGACGATCGCGAGCACGCCGGCGATCACGGCCATGAGCAGCGCGTAGGCGGATGCCGGGCCGCTGCCCGACGGCGAGATCTCGCCCATCATCGAGTTGTAGGTCAGCACTAAGGCGCAGGATGTTTGCGCTCACAACCCGGAGGCGTCTGTGTTTAAAGCAGTCAACGACGAACCGCGGGTAGCGCTACCACTCTCGACCGTCCGCGGTGGTCGCGATCCGCGCGCGGCGCAGCGGGCTGCAGGTCAGAGGCCCGACGCGTCCACTCCGACACGACGCCGCAGGTCGACCAGCATCTCCGCCACGCCGTCGACCGGGGTCGGTCGGCCCAGGTGGTACCCCTGGGCGAGGCCGACCTCGAGTGCGCGCACGGCCTCGAGCTGCGTCTCGTCCTCGACGCCCTCGACGAGGGCGCGGGCGTCGACCTCATCGGCCGCCCCGAGGATGCTCTCGACGCGATGGCGCCCGTCGTCGTCCGCAAGAGAGTGCCAGAACACGGCACGATCGATCTTCACGATGTCCGGCCGCAGCTGACGCACCCGTTCCTCGTCGGCGAAGTCCACTCCCGCATCGTCGATGAGCAGGAAGCCGCCGAGCTCGTCGACCTGCTGGCGAATCGCCAGGCACTCCTCCGGCTCGGCGCCCTCGAACAGCTCGAGCCCCCACGAGCGGTCGCAGCGGCGAAGCGCCTCGGCCAGCCGCGGGAAGCCCATCGTGCGTCCGGAGACGTTCAGGGTGATGAATCCGTCCGCAGGCAGAGTCGTCGCCGCGTCGACGGCGCTCTCGATCAGCTGCAGCTCGAGCTGCGCACGCTGGCCGCGGTCCTCCGCCACACGCAGATGATCGAGTGGCGAGCCGCCGTCGTCGAAGCGGGCGAGTGCTTCGAAGCCGACGACGCGCATCGCGCGCACGTCGACGATGGGCTGGAAGAAGGCTCGCGCCTTCGGCAGATCAGACATACGGCTCCGGTCACTGAGAAACTTCAGTGTATTCCTCGTGGAACAGGGCGCCGGGGGCGGCGTTTCGCGGCTAGCCTGAATCCCGGGCAGCGCCGCCGGTGACGAAAGGGGCACACGTGGGTCAGCAGGACGTCCGCCGGGCCGATTCCGCTGAGCTCGGCTGGCTGAACGCCTCCTGGCTGATGCGGATCCGCAGACGCACATCGACCTACTCGATCGTCACGGCGATCATGTGCGCGTTCTTCTCGATCCTGCTGCTCATTGAACTGCTCGAGCGCGACATGTCGCCCGTCGAGGTCGGGTTCTCGGCGGCCCTCATGGCCGCCGGCTTCGTGCCCGCGGCGGCCGTCCTCCTGTTCGGTCGGCGCATTCCGCGGTACTGGGGCCTGATCCTGGTGCTTGTGCATGCGGCGGTGTCGGTCTACTACATCGGATTCTCGAGCGGACGACAGAACGCCGTCGCGAACGTGCAGGAGCTGCCGGTCATGGCGATGTACCTGGCCTGGTTCTACGGAGCCCGGATCAGCCGGCCCGTCGAGATCGCGATCCTCGCCGCCGTCGGCACGGCGATGGTGTTCGGCCCGTTCGGCGGCGACCCGATCCCCGGCGCGGCAGCGGCGGGGCTGTTCGGAGCGGCGAACGTGTTCGGCCTGGTCGTCATGAGCTGGATCTGCCTCGAGATCGGCTTCTTCGTCCGGCATCGGGTGCGGGTCGAGGCGCAGACGGATCCGCTCACCGGTGCACTCAACCGTCGCGGCCTGGTGCGGCACATGAGCGAGGAGCTCCGCCGTGCGTCGCGCACCGGCCGGCCGCTGACGATCGCGCTGATCGACCTCGACGACTTCAAGGCGGTGAACGACGAAGAGGGCCACGAGGCCGGTGACGCCGTTCTCAAGGAGCTCGTGATGCAGTGGGTGTCGCTGTCGCGAGTCGGCGACCGCGTGGCCCGTCTGGGGGGCGACGAGTTCGTGATGCTGCTGCCGGACACCCCGCAGTCGGGAGCGGCGGCGATGCTCGAGCGGATGCACGAGCTGACCTCGCACCCGTGGTCGTGGGGAGCGGTTCAGGTGCAGGAGGACGAGACGCTCGAAGACGCGCTGCGGCGGGCGGATGCCGAGATGTACCGCCACAAGCGCGGCCGATGAGCGCCAAGCCGCGCGCGCTCGCCGCGCGAGGGAATACCCCACGGGGGTATTTGGTAGTACTCTGAGTACATACCCCTCTCGGGTATCCCAGCGAAGGAGGAGCGATGAGCACCACCGAGTTCCAGGTGAGCGGAATGACCTGCGGTCACTGCGAGATGTCCGTGCGCGAAGAGGTCGAGAAGATCCCCGGCGTCGAGAGCATCGAGGTCAGCGCCCAGACCGGCCGTCTCGTCGTCGGCTCGGCCACCGCCGTCGATGCCGATGCGGTCATCGCCGCCGTCGACGAAGCAGGGTACCGCGCAGTCGTGTCCTGACGCGGACCGGATCTCAGGGAGCAGATCGTGATCAGCGAGCCGACACCCGCCGGCGCCGAGCAGACCCGCGTCGACCTCGACATCGGCGGGATGACCTGCGCATCCTGCGCGATGCGCATCGAGAAGAAGCTCAACCGGCTCGACGGCGTCAGCGCGAGCGTCAACTACGCGACCGAGAGGGCTCAGGTTCTCGTCGACGGCCCCGTCGACACGGCCGCGCTCATCGCCGAGGTCGAGAGCGCGGGGTACTCGGCGGCGGTGCCCGCGCCGCCCGCCGTCGCGGGTGCGGAGCCGGATGCCGAGTCGGCCGCCGACCACGAGCTGCGCTCGCTTCGGGAGCGGCTGATCGGCTCGGTCGTGCTGTCGATCCCGGTCATCCTGCTCGCGATGATCCCCGTACTGCAGTTCACCTACTGGCAGTGGGCGTCGCTCGCGCTGGCGGCGCCGGTGGTCGTGTGGGCGGCCTGGCCGTTCCACCGCGCGGCGTGGGTCAACCTGCGCCACGGCGCGGCCACCATGGACACCCTGATCAGCCTCGGCACGTCGGCCGCGTTCCTGTGGTCGCTGTACGCGCTGTTCCTGGGCACGGCGGGCATGCCGGGCATGACGCACGGCTTCTCGTTCGCCATCACCCGCAGCGACGGTGCCGGCAACATCTACCTCGAGGTGGCGGCAGGGGTGACGATGTTCGTTCTCGCCGGCCGGTACTTCGAGAAGCGCGCCAAGCGCCACGCGGGAGCCGCGCTGCGCGCGCTGATGGAGCTGGGCGCCAAAGACGTCGCGGTGCTGCGCGACGGTCGCGAGTCGAGCATCCCGATCGACGATCTGCGAGTCGGCGACGAGTTCGTCGTGCGCCCCGGCGAGAAGATCGCCACCGACGGCGTCGTCGTCTCGGGGACGTCGGCGGTGGATCAGTCGATGATCACCGGCGAATCCGTGCCCGTCGAGGTCGCGCCGGGGGATGCCGTGACCGGAGCGACCGTGAACGCCGGCGGCCGGCTCGTGGTGCGCGCGACGCGGGTGGGCGCCGACACGCAGCTCGCGCAGATGGCGCGCATGGTCGAGGACGCGCAGACGGGCAAGGCGGAGGTGCAGCGTCTGGCCGATCGCATCTCGGGTGTGTTCGTCCCGATCGTCATCGCGGTCGCGCTCGTCACGCTCGTCGCTTGGCTGGTGCTCGGCTTCCCGGCATCCGTCGCCTTCACCGCCGCTGTCGCGGTGCTCATCATCGCCTGCCCCTGCGCCCTGGGCCTGGCGACGCCCACCGCCCTGCTCGTGGGGACGGGGCGCGGTGCGCAGCTGGGCATCCTGATCAAGGGACCGGAGGTGCTCGAATCGACCCGCCGGGTCGACACGGTCGTGCTCGACAAGACCGGAACGGTCACCGAGGGACGCATGTCGGTCTCCGCGGTCGTGCCGGAGCACGGGGTGGATGCCGACCGTCTGCTGCTCCTCGCCGGAGCCATCGAGCACGCCAGCGAGCATCCGATCGCGCGAGCCGTCACGTCCGCCGCGTCCGAGATCTCGGATGACCCGGATGCCGCGCGGCGAGCCGCCGTGCGACCCGCCGTCGAGGGTGCGGATGCGGAGACGACGTCGACCCCGAGGCGGTCGCTGCCGGCGGTCGAGTCGTTCCAGAACCACGACGGGCGGGGCGTCACCGGCGTCGTCGAGGGGCACGCGATGGTGGTCGGGCGGCTCTCGCTGCTCGAGGACTGGTCCATCCACCCGTCTGCGCAGCTGCTCGAGGCGAAGGGGGATGCCGAGGCCGCGGGCCAGACGGCCATCCTCGTCGGGTGGGACGGCGCCGCGGCGGGAATGATCGTCGTCGCAGACGAGGTCAAGGCGACGAGCGCCGAGGCGATCGCATCTCTTCTGGCGCTCGGGCTGCGCCCGGTGCTGCTGACCGGTGACAACGAAGCCGCCGCCCGGCACATCGCCGGCCAGGTGGGCATCGACGAGGTCATCGCCGAGGTGCTGCCGGCCGACAAGGTCGCGGTCGTGTCGCGCCTGCAGGCCGAGGGGCGGGTCGTGGCGATGGTGGGCGACGGCGTGAACGACGCGCCGGCGCTGGCGCAGGCCGACCTGGGCATGGCGATGGGCACGGGCACGGACGTCGCGATCGAGGCATCCGACATCACTCTCGTCCGCGGCGACCTGCGCGCGGCGGCCGACGCGATCCGCCTCTCCCGGCGCACGCTCGGCACGATCAAGGGCAACCTGTTCTGGGCGTTCGCGTACAACGTCGCGGCGATCCCGCTCGCCGCGCTCGGGCTGCTGAACCCCATGCTCGCGGGCGCGGCGATGGCGTTCTCGAGCGTGTTCGTCGTGGGCAACAGCCTGCGGCTGCGCGGCTTCCGGTGATCCGCGAGGATCGACGGCGAGAACGCGCCGGCCTCAACCCTCGTCGGGCGGACCCGCCGGCCGCTGCACGCGCCGACCCCGCGGCGGCGCACCGTACAGCGCCACCGGACGACCCGCGCGCTCCTGCCCGGGCACGGGCCGCGAGCGGCGGCCGTAGATCAGCTCGGACGAGTCGAGCAGCCACGGCACGAGCGTGATCGTCACGCCGTGCACGAGCATCAGCTGCGAGGCGATGCGGCGCGCGCGCCGGTTGTGCAGCAGGCTCTCCCACCAGTGCCCGACGATGTACTGCGGCAGGTAGACGGTGACGACCGACGGGCCGTTCTTCTCGCGGTACTCGCGGATGAAGTGCTCGATGGGCTGCGCGAAGGTGCGGTACGGCGAATCGACGATCACCAGCGGGACCGGGATGCCGAGCTGCTCCCACTCGCGCTGCAGCACCTTCCCGTCCTCGGGCGTCAGGGCGATGTGCACGGCGATCGTCCTGTCGTGCTGCGCGGCGATCGCGTAGTCGAGCGCCTTGATCACCGGCTTTTGGAGGCGGCTCACCAGCACGATGGCGACGTCGCCCTGCGAGCCGAAGTGCGTCGTGTCGTCGATGCTGATCTCGTGCTCGACATCGCGGTAGTAGCGCTTCACTCCCAGCATCAGCACCGCCAGCAGCGGGATCGCGAAGAACACCATCCACGCGCCGTGGGTGAACTTCGTGATCGTCACGATCACGAGCACGGCGACCGTCATCACCGCGCCCACGGAATTGATCACCAGACCCACGTGCGCGGAGCGCCGCTCGGCTGCGACCTCCGACAGCCGGCGGTGACTCGTCTCGCGCAGCAGCCGGCGCCAGTGCCGCACCATGCCGATCTGACCCAGCGAGAACGACACGAAGACGCCGATGATGTACAGCTGGATCAGAGCGGTGAGGTTCGCCTGGAACGCCACGAGCACCGTGACGGCGCCGATGCCGAGCAGGATCATGCCGTTCGAGAAGACGAGCCGGTCGCCGCGGGTGTTCAGCGCCTTCGGAGCGTAGCCGTCGCGCGCGAGCACGGCCCCCAGCAGCGGGAAGCCGTTGAACGCGGTGTTCGCGGCGAGCAGCAGCACGCAGGCGGTCGCCGCCTGGATGACGAAGAACAGGATGCTGCCGCCGCCGAACGTCGCCGCGGCGATCTGCGCCATGAGGCTCGGCTGCGGGCCCGAGCAGTCGAAGCCCTGCAGATCGCACGGGTTCTCGGCGTAGCGCACCCCGGCGATCAGCGCCATCGCCGTGAGACCGGTGAACAGCAGCGCCGCGACCCCGCCCATCATCGTGAGGGTCAGCTGAGCGTTGCGGATCTTCGGGCTGCGGAACGCCTGCACGCCGTTCGACACGGCCTCCACGCCGGTCAGCGCCGAGCATCCGCTCGAGAAGGCGCGAAGCACGAGCAGCACGATCGCGGCCTGCGAGATGCTCTCGGCCTCGACGGTGTAGCTCGCGCTCGCCGCGACGGGCGCATCGCCGAGGAAGGTGCGGAGCAGGCCGGTGCCGATCATCAGCACCACCGAGCCGATGAAGACGTAGGTCGGGATGGCGAACACGGTCGACGCCTCGCGCACGCCGCGCAGGTTGACGATCACGATGAGGATGACGAAGCCCACCGCCAGCTCGACGCGCCACGGGTCGAGCGACGGCACGGCCGAGATGATGTTGTCGACGCCCGACGCGATCGACACGGCGACGGTGAGCACGTAGTCGACGAGCAGCGCAGCCGCGACGACGACGCCGGGGATCTCGCCGAGGTTGGTCGAGGCCACCTCGTAGTCGCCACCGCCCGACGGGTACGCCTTGATCAGCTGGCGGTAGCTGAGCACCACGACGATCAGCAGCAGCACGACGGCGGCCGCCACCCACGGGCTCAGCGTCAGGAACGACACCCCGCCGATCAGCATGATCATCAGCATCTCCTGAGGCCCGTACGCGACGGAGCTCAGTGCGTCGGACGCGAAGATGGGCAGCGCCATGCGCTTGGGGAGCAGCTGATCGTCGACCTGCTGGGTGGTGAGGGGTTCGCCCAAAAGGATGCGCTTCGCGTGCAGCGGGGCGTCCGCGCTCTCACGCATTTCGTTTGCCACGAGCGGCGACACTACGCCTGCTGACACCCCCGCGCAACACGTGACGTTCGGCCGCCACCCCCAGGGGATTCCGAAGGCGAGCGCGTAGCGTCGAGGACATGACGATTCTCCCGATCGACGACGCCGCGATCGCCGAGGCGAAGCAGCTGCGGGACGCGTTCCAGCGCTTCCTGCGCGAGTACGAGTTCGGGATGCGCGAGGTCGAGACGAAGATCTCGATCCTGCGCGACGAGTTCACCCACATGCACGCGTACAACCCGATCGAGCACGTCAAGAGTCGCATCAAGACGCCGGACAGCATCGTCGAGAAGATCGCCCGCAAGGGGATCGAGGCCGACTTCGACGTGATCCGCCGTGAGAT
The DNA here is from genome assembly GCF_001878835.1 of Microbacterium sp. AR7-10. Classification (NCBI taxonomy): domain Bacteria; kingdom Bacillati; phylum Actinomycetota; class Actinomycetes; order Micrococcales; family Microbacteriaceae; genus Microbacterium; species Microbacterium sp. AR7-10. The sequence goes on from NZ_MJIR01000057.1 coordinate 57,003, forward strand.
CACCGACATCGCCGGGGTGCGCGTCACCTGCAGCTTCGTCAGCGACGTGTATCAGCTGTTCGATCTGCTCACCCAGCAGGACGACGTGACCGTGCGTCGCGTCAAGGACTACATCGCCGAGCCCAAGCCCAACGGATATCGCAGCCTGCACGCGATCGTCGAGGTGCCGGTGTTCCTCTCCACCGGCCCGGTGGCGATCCCGGTCGAGGTGCAGTTCCGCACCATTGCGATGGACTTCTGGGCGAGCCTCGAGCACAAGATCCACTACAAGTTCTCCGGACGGGTGCCGGCGCACCTCGTGCAGAGCCTCACCGACGCCGCCGAGGCGGCCGGCGAGCTCGACGAGCGCATGGAGCGGCTGCACCGCGAGGCTCACGAAAGCAACCAGCGCGTCATCGAGGTCTGAGGCGCCCGCGCCTCAGTCGAGGAACTCCCGGGCCGCCGTGGCCATCGCCGTGACGCCGACCTCGATCGTGGGGTGGATCACCGGGGCGTAGAACGGCGAGTGGTTGGTCGGGACGTCCCTGTCGACGGTGCCGTTCGCCAGGGCGTCCGCGTACAGCTGCGGGTCGACCCCGCCCCAGAACCAGAACACCAGGGGCACTCCGGCGTCGCGGGCGAACCACGACACGTCCTCGCTGCCGGTGAACAGCCCCGGATCGATCACCGACTGCTCGCCGAACACGCCGCGGAAGGCCGAGACGACCCGCTCGGTGGCATCCGGGTCGTTGATGGTGGCCGGCAGCCGGTGCAGGGTCGAGATCTCGGGCTCGCGCTCGGCGCCGGATGCCGTCGCCTCCGCGCGGATGACGCGCTCGACTCTCTCGAGCACCTTCTCGCGCAGCTGCTCGTCGGGGTAGCGCAGGCTGAGCTGCAGGGTGGCATCCGCGGGGATGATGTTGTTCTTGGTGCCGGCGTGGATCGCGCCGACCGTCACGACGGCGAGGTCGCGCGGATCGACCTCCCGCGAGACGACCGTCTGCAGCCGCATGATCGTCGCCGCGGCCATGACGATCGGGTCGATCGTCGAGTGCGGGCGCGACCCGTGGCCGCCACGACCGTGCAGCACGACCTGGATGCCGTCGGAGGCCGACATCTGCGGACCCGGTCGCACGCCGATGGTGCCCGCGGGCAGGGGGGTGACGTGCTGGCCGAGCACCACATCGGGGCGCGGGAAGCGGTCGAGCGCACCGTCATCGAGCATCGCCCTGGCGCCGGCGCCGTACTCCTCGGCGGGCTGGATCACCACCACGACCGTCCCGCTCCACTGGTCGCGCTCGGCGACCAGTCGCTCGACCGCGCCGATCATGGCGGTCACATGCATGTCGTGGCCGCAGGCGTGCATCACCCCGACGGTGCTGCCGTCCGGATCGACACCGGTCGCGGTCGACGCATACGCGAGTCCGGTCTCCTCGACGACGGGCAGCGCGTCCATGTCGGCGCGCAGCCAGACCACGGGGCCGGGCTCGCCCGAGCTCGCCGACGGGTTCGACAGCACACCCACCACGCCGGTGATGCCGACGCCCTCGTGCACCTCGAGCCCGAGCTCGCGCAGATGAGCTGCGGCGATGCCGGCGGTGCGCGTCTCCTGGAACGACAGCTCGGGATGCTTGTGCAGGTCGATGTAGAGGGCTTCGAGGTCGACGGTCATGCGATGAGCCTAGCCCTGGGGTATCCGTCGATCGGGGCGCAGGCCGCCGCCGCGTGCTAGTGTTGTCGTGTCCCTCCGCCGGAGGCTTCACTCTCAACAGCTGAGCGTCTCTCGCTCCAGCCATCACCCCGATCCCGACCCGCGTGTGAGTGCCGCGGATCCGGATCCCCCCGATCCCGTCGAGCCATGCGCCCCGCGCCGCTCGGTCGGCATCGTCATATCGTGCACGCCGGACAATTCAGCGTGGCACCCCGGTCGCATCAGCGGCCAGATCAACAGAAAGCAGAAGCACATGGCCACTGGCACTGTGAAATGGTTCAACTCCGAAAAGGGCTTCGGCTTCATCGCTCCCGATGACGGCTCCGACGACCTCTTCGCGCACTTCTCGGCAATCGAGGGCAACGGCTACAAGGAGCTCACCGAGAACCAGAAGGTGGAGTTCGAGCCCGAGCGTGGCCCCAAGGGCATGCAGGCGGCGAAGATCCGCGCGCTCTGATCTGAGCGTCGACAGAACCGGCCGGGACCCACGAGGTTCCCGGCCGGTTCTTTTGCGTCTGGTCAGGTCGCCGCGTTCTTCCGGTAGCGGCGGTTGCGCAGCCCCAGCAGGGCGGATGCCAGCAGCGCGGCGCCCACCGACGCGGTGAGGATCGCCACCTTCGCCTGATCGTGATGCGGGTCCGCGACGTCGAAGCTGAGCTCGGCGACGAGCAGCGAGACCGTGAACCCGATGCCGGCCAGCAGACCCACGCCGATGATGTCGATCCACTGCAGGGATGGATCGAGGTCGATGCGGCGCACTCGGGTGACGGCCCAGGTCGCGAGGGCGATCCCGACGGGCTTGCCCACGATCAGGCCGAGGATGATGCCCAGCACCACCGGGTCGCCGAGCGCCGAGAGCCATCCCTCGGCGCCGCCGACGGCCACACCGGCTGAGAAGAACGCGAACACCGGTACGGCGATTCCGCTGGAGAGCGGGCGGAACCGATGCTCGAACACCTCGGCGAGGCCGGGGCCGCTCTGCTTCTCGGTCGCCGCCCGGCGGTGCAGCACGGGGATCGTGAAGCCCAGCAGCACACCCGCGATCGTCGCGTGGATGCCGGACGCGTGCACGAGCGCCCAGGCGGCGAAGCCGATCGGCAGCAGGATCAGCCACGCCGCCGACGGGCGCAGGCGGAAGAACTGACGGTACCGCTGCGCGATCAGGCCGTACGCGGTGATCGTGAGCAGTGCCAGCACGAGCGGCACGATCTCGATGGTGTCGGTGTAGAACACCGCGATGATGGCGATCGCGACGAGATCGTCGACCACGGCGAGAGTCAGCAGGAAGATGCGCAGAGCGCTGGGCAGGTGTGAGCCGATGATGGCCAGCACCGCCACCGCGAAGGCGATGTCGGTGGCGGTGGGGATCGCCCACCCTCTCGCCGCACCGGGCGCTCCGCTCGTGACCGCGACGTAGACGAGGGCGGGCACCGCCACACCGCCGAGGGCCGCCACCACCGGCACGACGGCGGTGCTGAACCGTCGGAGGTCGCCGGCGACGAACTCGCGCTTGAGCTCGAGGCCCACCAGGAAGAAGAAGACCGCGAGCAGACCGTCGGCCGCCCACTGCCCCAGGGTCAGATCCAGATGCCACGGCTCGTAGCCGACCCGCAGATCGCGCAGCGCGAAGTAGCCGTCGGCCCACGGCGAGTTCGCCCACACCAGTGCGAGAGCGGCGGTGACGACGAGCAGGATGCCGCCCGTGGTCTCGGTGCGGAGGATCTCGCCGATGCGCCGGGACTCGGCGCGGGACGAGGTCGGGAACAGCGGGCGCAGGAGAGAGGAGAAGCGCGGCATGCGGGCCTTCCGGGTCGACGGACGATGACGTCGACCAGGCTTCCCGACACTCCTCTTCCACCCTATCCCGCCGCGTGCGGCGGCGCTGAGGGCGGATGCCCGGCATCCGCCCTCAGCCCTGGCTCAGTGCCTGCGACCCGAGACGGGGATCGGCCCCGTGACGCTCAGCTCGTCCTCCCAGCACTGGATGCCCGTGACCTCGGGCATCCGCTCCCGGGTGAACACCGGGTCGAGGCCCGCCCGACGCTGATCGAGGTAGTCGCGCAGCAGCTTGAACGCGACGCCCGAGAGCAACGCGATCGCGATGAGGTTGACGATCGCCATGACGCCCATGATGCTGTCGGCCGTGTTCCAGATCAGGTCTGCCGAGGCGATCGAGCCCAGGAACACGACGAGCACGACGAGCGCGCGGTAGGTCTGCAGCACGCCGCGCTTGGCCCGGATGAACTCGATGTTCGACTCGCCGTAGTAGTCGGGGTGCGGTCGGTGAGCGTGCGGAACATCTCGGGGATCAAGCGGAACTGCACGACACCGGAGCGGAACGTGAAGTAGAGGCCGAGCAGCACCAGGATGGGCAGCACCGCCCAGGACCAGAGCTTGTCGCCGAAGAAGAGCACGAAGTCGTTGAGCGCGTCCATCCGTCCAGTATTCAGTGCCGCGGCGTGGGATCGAGACAGCGCCGAGCGGATCCGGCACACCCGGGGGTCCGGCTCAGCTCCCGCCGGATGCGGGCGGATGCTATACGGGTGCGGTCGTGCCGCGCGTGATGAGCTCGTACGGCAGGTCGGCCACGGCCGCGGCATCCGAGGCGCCCTCGAGCTGCGCGAGAATCGCCGACGCCGCCCGCTCGCCCTGCGCGAGCGGGAACTGATCGACCGTCGTCAGCCCGAAGAACTCACCGAGCTCGTGACCGTCGATACCGACGATCGAGAGGTCCTGCGGCACGCGGATGCCGAGGTCGCGGGCGGCGACCAGCGCGCCGATGGCCATCTCGTCCGAGGCGGCGAAGATCGCAGACGGCCGGGGCCCGGTGCCGCCGAGCAGCCGTCTGGCGGCACGGTATCCGCCGTCGACGGTGAAGTCCGCCGGCTCGAAGAGCGCCGGATCCGGGGTGATCCCCGCCTGCGCGAGCGCCTGCTCGAAACCGGACCGGCGGCGCGACGGCACCCGGAAGTCCGCCTCGAACTCGGCTGCTGCGCCGATGTGTGCGATGTCGCGGTGCCCCAACGCGATCAGATGCTCGGTGGCCAGGCAGGCGAGCGCGGTCTGATCGAGCGAGAGCGTGCGCAGGCCGGGGTTCGGGCCACCGATGCCGATCACCGGCAGGCCCAGCCCCTGCAGCTGCGAGGTCTCGTGCTCATCGAGCTCGATGGCGACGGCGATCACGGCATCGACGCGCTGGCGCCGCAGAAAGGTCGAGAAGACCTCGCGGCGCACGGCGGCATCGGCCGTGATGTTGTACAGCGTGATGTCGTAGCCGGCGCGCATCAGTGCGCTGGTCGCGCCGGAGAGCACCGTGCTGAAGAACCAGCGGTCGAGAAAGGGCACGATGACCCCGACGTTCTGCGTGCGACCGGATGCCAGGCTCGACGCCCGCGACGACACGACGTATCCGAGGGAGTCTGCCGCGGAACGCACGCGCTCTCGCGCGCGCTCCGACACGTGCCCGCGCCCGCTGAGCGCGCGCGAGACGGTCGCCGTCGACACCCCAGCGAGCCTTGCGACCTCGTCGATGCTCACCACATCGTCAGCCTATCCCGGCTGACGATCCGCTCAGCCGCGGGTGAACCAGGCGGCCGTGTTCGGCGGCAGCGCGGTGCCGGTGAACGGCTCGCTCTGCACGACGAAGGTGACGTCATCGCCGAGCTCGATCGGCTCGGCGCCGAGGTTCGCGACGACGTGCAGCTCGCCGCGGCGGAAGGCGACAGCAGAGTCGGCCACGTCGTCCCAGACGAGCGAGCCGCTGCCCAGGCGGCGCGCCGCGCGCTCGCTGAGCAGCTTCTTGTAGAGGTTCAGCGTCGAATCCGGCTGGCGCTCCTCGGTATCGCGCGCGAAGTGCGCCCACTCCGCGGGCTGCGGCAGCCACGAGGCGCCGGTGTCGTTGAATCCGAACGCGGGGCCCTCGGCCGTCCACGGCAGCGGAACGCGGCATCCGTCGCGACCGTAGCGCTCGCCGTTCGTGCGGAACCACGTCGGGTCCTGTCGGAACTCGTCGGGGATCTCCATCGCCTCGGGAAGGCCGAGCTCCTCGCCCTGGTAGACGTACGCCGAGCCGGGCAGCGAGAGCATCACGGTGGTCGCCGCGCGGCCGCGTGACAGACCGATCACCGGGTCGGGCTTGCCCTGCGAGTTCGGGCCGATGCCGTCGCCCTGCGGGCTGTCGGCGGTCAGCGCGAGACGCGAGGCGTGCCGGATCACGTCGTGGTTCGACAGCACCCAGGTGCTGGGTGCGCCCACCGCTCCGAACGCGTCGAGCGATTCGCGGATGACGAGGCGCAGCTCCTGGGCATCCCACGGCGTCATCAGGTAGGGGAAGTTGAAGGTCTGGTGCATCTCGTCGGGACGCACCCAGAGCGCGGTCTTCTGCAGCGTCGGCAGCCAGGCCTCGCCGCACAGCGCGCGATCGCCGTCGTACTCGGCGAGCACGCTGTGCCAGTCGCGGTAGATGTCGTGCACCTCGTCCTGACCCCAGTACGGCACGTTCTCCTCGCCGCCGCCCATCGAGTCGGCGTCGGCGACGGGGGCGTAGTCGGGCAGCCCCGCCTCCTTCATCATCCCGTGCGCCACATCGACGCGGAATCCGTCGACGCCGCGATCGAGCCAGAAGCGCAGGATGCTGCGGAACTCCTCGCGCACCTCGTCGTTCGTCCAGTCGAAGTCAGGCTGGGTGGCGTCGAAGATGTGCAGGTACCACTGGCCCGGAGTGCCGTCGGGCTCGGTCACGCGCTCCCACATGCCGCCGCCGAACACGCTCTCCCAGTTGTTCGGGGGCAGCTCGCCGTTCTCGCCGCGTCCGTCGCGGAACACGTAGCGGGCCCGCTCGGGGCTGCCGGGCGCGGCCTTCAGTGCCTCCTGGAACCACACGTGCTGGTCGGAGGAGTGGTTCGGAACGAGATCGACGATGACCCGGATGCCGCGGGAGTGCGCCGCGTTCAGCATGACGTCGAAGTCGTCGAGCGTGCCGAACAGCGGGTCGACGTCGCGATAGTCGGCGACATCGTAGCCGGCGTCGCGCTGCGGGCTCGTCATGAACGGGCTCAGCCAGATGGCGTCGATGCCGAGGCTCTTCAGATCGTCCAGCCGGCTGGTGATGCCGGGCAGGTCGCCGATCCCGTCGCCCGAGGCGTCGGAGAAGGACCGGGGGTAGATCTGGTAGATGACGGCGGTGCGCCACCACTCAGAGCCGGGTGCTGCCATCTGCTCACGCTGTGCCATGCCCCTACCCTAATGCAAGCGCTTACAGGACGATGTTCACCGGCGGCTCGCCCGCCAGCATCCGGTCGATCTGCCGTCGGACGAGTCGCGCGATCCGCGGATTCATGGCCGTCGATGCGCCGCCGCCATGCGGCGTGATGAGCAGGTTGGGGGCGGTCCAGAGCGGATGCCCGGCGGGCAGGGGCTCCTCTTCGAAGACATCGGATGCCGCCCGGATCGTGTTCGCGTTCAGGGCGGCGACCAGCGCATCGGTGTCGACCAGTGGTCCGCGGCCGACATTCACCAGCAGGGCGCCGGGCGCCATGCGCGCGATCCGTTCGCCGTCGAAGAGATGATGTGTGGAGTCGCTGGCCGGCAGGCTCAGGGCCACGATCTCGGCCTGTGGCAGCAGGGCGTCCAGTTCGTCCATGCCGTGCACGCTCATCTCGCCGACACCCTCGACCTGCTCGGTGCGCGCGGTGCGCGCGACCGCGGTCAGGTCGACCTCGAACGGCGCCAGGCGCCGGGCGATCGCCGTGCCAACGCCGCCGAAGCCGACCAGCAGTACGCGCCGGTCGGCGAGGCTCTCGGTGAAGACCGGCGCCCACTCGCCGCGGTCCTGCGCGCGCACGAACCGGGGCAGCTGCCGCTGCGCGGCGATCATCATGCCGACTGCGAGCTCGGCGGTCGAGGCTTCGTGCACACTCGCGGCGTTCGCGAACGGGATGCCCTCCGGCAGCGCCTCGGCCACGCCGTCGTAGCCGATCGACTGGCCCTGCACGAGGCCGACGTCGAGGCCCTCGAGCGCGCTGAGCACGCTGCTGCCGCCCATGTACGGCGGCACGACGATGTCGATGCGCTCAGCGGGAGCGGGGGAACGCAGATCCCAGACCTCCAGCTTCACATCGTCGGGCAGATCGCCGAGGCCCGCGGCGAGACGGTCGGTGGGCACGGTGACGAGAAGGCTCACGCTTCGACCCTAGTCGCGGGCGGCTTCGCACCGCGATGGTTGCGATTCATACTGAATGCTGTATTCTGCATACAAGAAGCGACGGCGCTTCCAATGGGTCGACGCCGCTAGGACCGCCGAGCGAGAGAGCCGACTTGACCACGACGATCTTCGAGAACGCGCGCGTGCATCTGGATCTGGATGCCGAGGGGTCCATGCAGCAGCCGGAGGCGATCGTCGTCGTCGATCAGCGCATCGCTGCGATCGGGTCGGTCGCCGACTGCCGCGAGGCGGCCCCTGCCGCAGCCGCTCGCATCGACCTGCAGGGTGGCCACGTCACTGCAGCGTTCATCGACGCGCACGTGCACACAGTGCAGCTCGCCACACGCTCCCTCGAGATCGATCTGTCTGCCGCTGACGGATTCGAGCGCCTCGCGCTGCAGTCGGGGGCAGCGCTGCGCGCCGGCGGCCCAGGTTGCACAGACAACGGCTGGCTGCTCGGTGCCGGGTGGAATGCCGGTGCCTGGGACGACCGCCGTCCGGCGGATCTCTCCGCTCTGGATCACGCCACCGGTGCCACGCCGGTCGCGCTGCACTCTGCCGACCTGCACGCGTACTGGCTGAACACCGCCGCTCTCGACCGCCTCGGGATGGACCGCAGCCTCGTGCCGGACGGGATCGTCGCCGAGGCGCCGGCCTTCGCCGTGCAGCATGAGATCGAGCGCAGTATCCGCGGCACGATCGAAGACCGCGTCCTCGGTGTCCTGCACGACCTCACGAGGGCCGGAGTGGCCGGTATCCACGACATCGACGACCGGATCGCCCGCGAGATCTTCCAGCGATCGGCGGCCGAGCGCGCCCTGCCGCTGCGCGTGCACAAGCTCACCATCGACGCCGAGCTCGACGAGGTGTCGGACGCCGGCATCCGCACCGGCAGCGGAGACCAGTGGCTCGACTACGGCGGGGTGAAGCTCTTCTCGGACGGCGCGCTCGGCTCGCACACCTGCCACCTCAGCGAGCCGTTCGCCGATCTTCCGGACAGCACAGGCATCGAGGCGATCGACACGGTCGACCTGCGGCGGATCATCGCACGCTGCGCATCCCGAGGATTCTCGACGGCGATCCATGCGATCGGCGACGCCGCGGTGCGCAATGCCGCTGATGCGCTCGTCGCATCGCGCGGCCCGTCGGGCAGCGTGGGCGCACCGCACCGCATCGAGCACGCCCAGCATGTGCGCCGCGAGCACCTCGCCCTGCTCGCTCGCAGCGGAGCCGTCGCCGTGATGCAGCCGGAGTCGTGCACGTCGGACATTGACATGGTCGAGCGGCGACTCGGCGGACGCGACCTCGTCTCCTACGGCTGGCGCACTCTCCTCGACCACGGAGTGCCGGTCGCCTTCAGCTCCGACGCGCCGGTCGAGGGCATCCACCCGCTGCACGGCATCCACTCGGCCATCACGCGCGAGCGAGCCGACGGCACCCCCGCCGGCGGGTGGCAGCCGCACGAACGGCTGACCCGGTCCCAGGCCTGGCGCGCGTACACCGTCACCGCCGCCAGAGCGGCCGGGCACGTCGATCGCGGACGGCTCGCCCCCGGCATGCTCGCCGACTTCATCGTGCTCGACCGCGATCCCCGCACCGTCGACGCCGCCGCCCTTAGCGACGCCCAGGTGGTGCGCACCGTCGTCGGCGGAGCGACCCGATGGGACGCGCACGACCCGCACCAGCCACCCGTCACCCAGTGACAGCCACACAGAGAGATGAACACATGAACACCACGCAGGCCAGAGTCGTCCTGACCGCCGCCGCCGTCGCCGGCGCCCTCATGCTCGTCGGATGCGGAGGCAAGCCGGTCGGCGCCACCGATGCGAACGACGGCGGCGACACCGCCGCCGCGGCCGTCGACATCCCGGCCGGCGACCTCGCCGCCGACGTGCTGAAGGGGCTCGAGGTCGACCCCGAGCTGGCCGAGCGCGTTCCGGCCGACATCAAGAAGAACGGACTCACGGTCGCCACCGCGGACGGATACCCGCCGATGGAGATGTTCGATGAGGACGGCAAGGCGATGATCGGCGTCGACATGTCATTCGCCCGCGCGCTGGGCGCGCTCTGGGGCGTCGAGGTCACCATCGAGAACTCCGATCCGAACGCGATGGTGCCCGGCGTCGCCTCCGGCCGCTACGACATGGTCATCTCGGGGCTCAACGACACCGAGGTGCGCCGCGAGAAGGTCTCGTTCGTCGACTACGCCAAGTCGGCCGGCGCTTTCGTCGTCGCCAAGGGCAACCCGAAGGGCATCAAGACGCCGGACGACATGTGCGGGAAGACTCTCGCGGTGCTCGACAACGGCTACTACATGCAGCTCGCCGAGACGTACAGCGAGGACTGCGTCGCGTCGGGTGCCGAGAAGATCCAGATCCTCGGCTTCGCCAACGATCCCGAGGCGCTGCTGCAGCTGCAGAACGGGCGCGCGGATGCCGGGATGAACGACTTCCCCGTCGCGCAGTACCGCGTGAGCCAGTCGGACGACAAGCTCGAGGCCGTCGAGATCCCTGGGGAGGCGCTGTTCGGCATCGGCATCGCGCCCGACGCGCAGGAGCTGATCAGTCTGACGCAGGACACCATGAACCAGCTCATGGACGACGGCTCCTACGCCGACATCCTGGAGGCCTGGGACCTCGCCGGCATGGGCATCGACGAGGCGACGATCAACATGGGCAACTGAGATGACCGCCTCGTCTCCTGATGTGACGCGTGCGGCCTCCTGGCCTCACGCGGGCAACATCGTGCGTCTGCGGCACCCCGGTCGCATCATCGTCGCACTCGTCTGCATCGCGGTGGTCGCCGGGTTCGCGTACGCGCTGGCGGTGAATCCGCACCTGTCGTGGGCCGATGTCGGCTACTACATCTTCTTCCCGAAGATCCTCGCCGGCGTGGGGGTGACGATAGCGCTGTCGATCATCTCCACGGTGATCGGGCTCGTGATCGGCGTCGTGCTGGCGGTGATGAAGCTGTCGTCGAACCCCGTCGCCCAGCTGCTGAGCACGCTGTACATCTGGTTCTTCCGCGGCACACCCGTGCTGGTGCAGCTGATCTTCTGGTTCAACCTCGCCTTCCTGTTCCCCACGCTGGTGCTCGCGATCCCCGGGACGAGCATCGGGTACGAGTGGGACACGAACACGGTGATGACGGGCTTCAATGCGGCGGTGCTCGGCCTCGCCCTGAACCTCGGCGCGTACGCGGCCGAGATCGTGCGCGCCGGCATCCAGGCCGTCGACCTCGGGCAGTCCGAGGCCGCGAGCTCGCTGGGGATGACCTCGTCCCAGCGCCTGCGCATCGTCGTGCTCCCCCAGGCGCTGCGGATCATCATCCCGCCGTTCGGCAATGAGTTCATCGGCATGCTGAAGACGACGTCGCTGGTCTACGTCGTCGCGGGCAACGACCTGATGACGAACGCGAGTCAGATCTACAAGGAGAACAGCAAGATCATGGAGCTGCTCATCGTGGTGAGCCTCTGGTACATGCTGCTCACCGCGATCGCCACCTACCTGCAGAGCAAGCTCGAGAAGAAGTTCGGCAACAGCACGGTCGTGCCGGCGACGAGGCGGCGCACATCGCTTCCGTCCGGAGACGGCGGGCTGTTCAGGACCGGTGTGATCCGGGTGCCGACGGAGGATCTGAAATGACCGAGAAGATCATCGTCGCGGAAGGCGTGCGCAAGTCGTTCGGGCATGCCGAGGTGCTGCGAGGCATCGACTTCACCGTGGAGCGAGGGGAGGTGGCGTGCATCATCGGCCCGTCCGGGTCCGGCAAGTCCACCTTCCTGCGCTGCCTGAACGCGCTCGAGCGCATCGACGATGGCGTCATCCGCGTGAACGGCGAGACGGTGGGGTACACCCGGCGGGAAGACCGGTTCCACGAGTGGCGCCCGAAGGACTTCGCGCGATTCCGACGGGACATCGGCATGGTCTTCCAGCGGTTCAACCTGTTCAACAACATGAACGCTCTCGAGAACGTCATCTGCGCTCAGGTGAAGGTGAAGGGGATCTCCCGCGCGGATGCCGTGGAGAACGCGCACTATCAGCTGGAGCGCGTGGGCATGCGCGACCATGCTCACAAGTACCCGAGCCAGCTGTCGGGCGGGCAGCAGCAGCGCGTCGCCATCGCGCGGTCTCTGGCCATGCAGCCCGCCGTGATGCTGTTCGATGAGCCGACCTCGGGTCTCGACCCGGAGCTGGTCGACGAGGTGCTCGAGGTCATGAAATCGCTCGCCGAGGCCGGCATGACGATGGTGCTGGTCACGCACGAGATCGGATTCGCGCGCGAGGTGGCCGACTCGCTGACGTTCGTCGACGGAGGGGTGGTGGTCGAGACGGGGAGGCCGAGGCAGGTGCTCTCGAGCCCGTCCAGCGATCGCACACAGCGCTTCCTGTCACGAGTGCTCTGACCCCGCCTGCGGTCTCGGTATGGTCACGGCGATTGACAGCGGATGTGTTCTGTATACAAAATACTTAGGTCCCACTCCGTGGCCGGGCCACCGGCTCTTCCAATGACGAAAGAGGTGGCGGCATGCTCCGCTCCAAGTATCGGAAGTACCTCGCCGGCATCGCCGTCGGCGCGCTGACCATCGGCCTCGCCGCCTGCAGCGGTGGCGGCGGTCGCGCCGGAGGCGTCGACGCCGACGGCAACGCCACCGTCGTGTGGTCGACCTGGGGCACGGCCGACGAGCTGACCCGTTTCGAGGAGTTCAACAAGGACTTCATGAAGCGTCACCCCGACATCAAGGTCAAGCTGCAGCCCGTGGCCGCGTACGGCGACTACCACTCGAAGCTGCTCGCGCAGCTGACCAGCAACACCGCTCCCGACGTGTTCTACATCGGCGACGACATGATCGGGCAGTTCGTCGACTCCGGCCGTCTGATGCCGCTCAAGGAGCTGATGGATTCGAAGGACAGCAAGACCAAGCACGACGACTTCTTCCCCGGCCTGTTCGGCGCGGCCGAGAAGGACGACGAGGTCTACGCGGCCCCGAACGACTCGAACCCCGACGTGCTCTGGTACGACAAGGAGGCGCTGAAGGCCGCAGGCGTCACTGAGGACCCGGCCACGCTCGCCGAGAACGGGGAGTGGACCACCGATAAGTACCTCGAGATGAACGCCAAGCTGCACGACGCGAAGCTCACCGGCTCGATGTTCTGGAACTACTGGGCGACGCACTGGAGCTGGCTGTCGTCGCAGGGCGTCGACGCGCCGTACGACGACAGCGGCGCGTTCGTGGGCAACAAGGACTCCGACACCGTCGAGGCGATGCAGCAGCTCGGCGACCTGTTCCAGGACGGCACCTTCGTCGTCGCCGACACCCTGCCCGACGGCGCGGGCGCCGACAGCGTCTTCGTCACTCACAAGGCGGGCTTCTTCGTGCAGGGCCGGTACACAATCGGCACGCTCAAGTCGGCCGGCGTCGAGGACTCGTACGACATCGTGCGCTGGCCGACCCGCGACGGCGAGCCCGCTCCCACCGGCGTCGCCGCCTCGTACCTCGGCATCAACGGCAAGACGAAGGTCAAGGACGCCGCGTTCACCTTCTGGACCGAGTTCCTCAGCGCCGAGGGGCAGATCTTCCGCCTGAAGGGCGGCGGCAACGCCGTGCCGTCGATCAAGGGTGCCGACGAGGTCGTGCTCGAAGACGGCTACCCCGCTCACGCGCAGACCTTCCTCGATATGCGCGACGTCGGCTTCGAGGACTACTCGGCCGAGGCGCGCGTCCCCGGCCTGCCTGTGGCCATCAGCGAGGAGTTCCAGAAGCTCTACGAGGGCAAGACCGACGCTCAGCAGAGCCTCGACACCGTCGCGAAGCTCGTCGAGGAACGGTCCAAGAAGTAACCATGGCTCAGCTCACCGAGGCAGGACGGATGCCGCAGGTCACCCCTGCGGCATCCGCCCAGCCGATGCGCAAAGAGGCGGCGTGGCGCCGCCGCGACCGACTCTGGGGCTACGTGTTCGTCGGCCCGCAGCTGATCGGCATGGGCCTGTTCGTCGTCCTGCCGTTCGTCGCGAGCCTCGTGCTCGCGTTCGCGGACTGGGACGGCCTCGGTGAGCTGACGTGGGTCGGCGTCGACAACTTCGTCGACCAGCTGCAGGACCCGCTGCTGGGCCGCTCGATCCTGAACACGCTGCTGATCGCGATCGTCACCGTGCCGATCGGCCTGGCCCTCGCGGTGATCGTCGCCGTCGCCCTCGAGCGGCTGAAGACGCGTGCCCTGTACCTCGTCCTGTTCTTCTCGCCGGTGGTCACCGCCACCGTCGCCGTCGCCATGATCTGGCAGCAGATGTTCCGCGTCGACGGCGTGCTCTCGACCACCATCGCGAAGGTGTTCGGCATCGACCCGCCGAACTGGCTGCAGGACCCGCGCCTGGCGCTGCTGGCGGTCTGCATCGTGACCATCTGGTCGTCGCTCGGCCTCAACGTCGTGATCTTCCTCGCGGGTCTGCAGAACATCTCGCCGTCCGTCATCGAGGCCGCCCGCATCGACGGCGCAGGCGCCGTGCGGCTGCTGCTCAGCATCCGTCTGCCGCTGCTCTCGCCGATCGTCTTCTTCTCGTCGGTGATCGCGTTCATCTCCTCGCTGCAGACGTTCGACATCGTCTACGTGCTCGTCTCGGGAGGCGGACCCGACAACGCGACCCGGACGATCGTCTACCACATCTACGACCTCGGCTTCGGGCGGTTCGAGTTCGGTCCGTCGAGTGCGGCGAGCATCATCCTGCTCGTGCTCACGCTGGTCATCACGGCGATCCAGTTCGCCGCACAGAAGAAGTTCGTGCACTACGAGGACGATCCGGAATGAGCGGCATCATGACACCCCCGCTGACCGAGGGCCGCCAGAGCCCGACCACCGACTCGACAGTCGCGATCGTCGCCCCCGGCACGAAGCGACGCCGGCCGGGCGGAGCCGCGAGACGTCGCACCGGGCCGGTGCTGCTGCACATCGTGCTGATCCTCGCCGGCATCTCGATGGTCTTCCCGTTCATCTGGATGCTGCTGACCTCGCTCAAGACGCTGCCGCAGCTGCTGCAGAACCCGCTCGAGTTCCTCCCGAACCCGTGGACGGTCGACAACTACAGCGAGGCGTGGAACGCGGTGCCGTTCGGGCAGGCGTACCTGAACAGCCTCTACATCACGGTGCTCGTCGTCGCCGGCACGCTGGTCACGGCCTCGATGGCCGGCTACGCGTTCGCGCGCATCCGTTTCAAAGGCAGCAAGGTGCTGTTCATCGTCTTCCTCGCGACGCAGATGATCCCCGCGCAGGTGACGCTGATCCCGTTCTACCTGCTCATGTCCAACCTCGGCTGGGTCGACTCGCATCTCGCGCTGATCGTGCCGGGCATGATCGCCAACCCGTTCGCCGTGTTCCTCATGCGGCAGTTCGTGCTCTCGCTGCCGAAGGAGCTCGAGGAGGCCGCGCTGGTCGACGGCGCGGGACGGCTGCGCACGTTCTTCAGCATCGTGCTGCCGAACCTGCGTCCTGGGCTCGCCGCGCTCGCGATCATCACCGCGCTCGGCGTGTGGAACGCCTTCCTGTTCCCTCTCGTGCTGCTGAACTCGCCTGATCTGTTCACCGTGCCCTTGCTGCTCACCTCGTTTCAGGGGCAGCACGGCTCCATCAACTACGGGCTGGTGATGGCCGCCTCGGCGATCGCCACCGTGCCGATGCTGATCGTGTTCGTCATCGGGCAGCGGAAGATCCTCAACAGCATGGCGGCCTCGGGCCTCGGAGGACGGTGATGATCGACGCCGTGACGACCGACGCCGTGACGCTCTCGAGTCTCGCCGGAAGGCATCTCGACCTCGTCTCCGCGCCCTTCACCCTGCCGCGCTCCCGTGTGCTCGTGTTCCGCGCCGACGACGGGGGAGTGCGGGTGCACACCTCGGAGTACGAGAAGCGGCTCAGCGACTGCCGGGTGCTGGACGCCGTGCGGGTGACGGATGCCGCGGGTCGAGTGCTTCCCGTCGCAGACGTGCAGCCGCACCGGATCGCTTTCGGTGTGCACACCGACGCGCCTGCCGCGTCGCTCACCTTCGACGGCCCCGGTGCGCTGAGCATCGGGGGCGCCGAGGGCGCGCAGATGGTGCTCGTCCATCCCGACGGGCGGCAGGAGCGCCACGAGCTCTCGGCCACGGGCATCCGGATCCGCATCGGCGCCGACCGCACCGTGGTGGTCGAGACCGGCCACCACGCCGCAGCGCTCGACGCGTGCGAGCGGCAGTGGCTGGACTGGTTCGCGAGATGCCCTCGGGTGCGCGACGATCTGCAGCCGATGACCGCCTTCTGCTGGTGGGTGCTCGGGGCGAACATTGTCGAACTTCCGGCGCTGGGAGACGCGCGAGCGGTCGTGCCGTCGAAGATCGGCTACGTCGGGCTGTGGCAGTGGGATGCGTACTTCATCGCCGTGGGACTGCGCCATGGCGCCCCCGAGCTCGCCCGCGAACAGCTCGACATCGCCTTCCGGTTCCCGTGCGACGACGGCCAGCTGCCCGATGTGGTGCACGAGCAGGGCATCCTCGCCAGCAGCGACGATCTGCCCGAGAGCGACCGCGCGACCCTGCGTCGCGCGGGTTCGCAGATCGCCGACCCGTCGAAACCGGTGCCGCTGACCAAGCCGCCGCTTGCGGCATGGGCGCTGCGCAAGGTGCTCGATGTGCAGGACGACCCGGCGTGGGCGCGCGAGCAGCTCGGCCGGGTGATCCGATCGCAGGACTGGTGGTTCGCGAGCTCCGATCTCGACGGCGACGGGATGCCCGAGTACGGGCATCCGTACTCGTCGGGCCTCGATGACAGCCCGATCTTCGACGGGCCGATCCCCACAGCGGCTCCCGATCTCGGCGCGTATCTCGTCTGCCAGGACCGCGAGATCGCCGCCCTGCTCGACAGGTACGAGCCGGATGCCGAGACAGAGCGCTTCCTCGCCCGCGCGGAGCGCACGCAGACGCTGCTCGACGGGATGTGGGACGACGAGGCGGGACGCTTCCTCGCGCGCGGCGCGGGAGAGGACATCCGCTCCGACACCGTCGTGGGCCTGATGCCGCTGCGCACCGGTTCCCTGCCGGACGATGTCCGCGACGCGCTGCGCGCGGCGATCGACGACCCCGCGCGGTTCGCGCTCGAGTGGGGCATGCCGACCGTGGCCGCCTCCGACCCGGACTTCTCGCCCGAGCGCATGTGGCGCGGACCGATCTGGATCAACACCAGCGCGCTCGTGGCCGAAGGTCTCGAAGCCTCGGGATACCCCGAGCGGGCTCGGGAGCTGCGCGAGCAGACCGTGCGCCTCGTCGTGCACGGCGGCGGACCGCACGAGTACTACAACCCGCGCACCGGGCTGAAGGCCGAGCGCGCGACGACCGCATTCGGCTGGTCGGCGGCGCTGTTCATCGACCTCGCCGTCGCGCTCAGCTGAAGTCCTCCCAGGGCCTCACAGCGAGTGGTGTTATCGTCACCATGCGCGTACTGTATTCAATATCCAATAGACGTGACGAGGAGGTCATGATGAAACGACGCGGCATGCTGGCGGTCGCACTCACCGCGACGGCGGCGATCGCCCTGACGGGATGCGCATTCGGAGGCGGAGCCCCCGCATCCGACGGTGCGGATCTCAGGAACGACGCCGCGGCCTCCGGAGAGATCACCATCTGGTCGTGGGATGTGGCCGCGACCGCACTCAAGCGCCTCGGCGCCGACTACGAGAAGAAGCACGACGGCGTGACGATCAACGTCGTCGACATCGGCTACGACAACGCCTACGACAAAATCTCCGTCGGCCTGCAGGCCGGCACCGGCCTGCCCGACATCATCACCCTCGAGACCGACAAGAACCAGAGCTATCTGAGTCAGTTCCCCAAGGGATTCACCGACCTGAGCCCCGTGTTCGGCGATGCGAAGGACGACTTCGACCCGTTCAAGTGGGACACGGGAACCGATGCCGACGGCAAACTGCGGGTGGCCCCGTGGGACTCCGGCACCGTCGGCCTGTTCTACCGCACCGACTACTTCGATGCGGCCGGCATCGACCCGGCATCCATCGCCACCTGGGACGACCTCGTGACCGCCGGCGAGACGATCAAGGCGAAGACCGGCAAGACGCTGCTCACCGCCGACCTGTCGGACGGCGGGCCCTTCTTCATGATGCAGCAGCAGCAGGGTCAGGGCCTGTTCGACGAGAACGGCGACATCACCGTGAACAGCCCCGAGGCCGTGCAGACCCTCACCCTGCTGCAATCCATGCAGCAGAAGGGTCTGATCAAGAACGCCAAGGGCTGGGACGCGAGCGTCACCAGTGCCAAGGACGGCGACTCCGCCGTCACCCCCGAGGCGGTCTGGTGGATCGGCACCCTCGAGGGTGAGGCCCCCGAGCTCTCGGGCACGTACGGCGTGCGCGATCTCCCCGTCTTCGAGAAGGGAGGCGCGGCGACGTCGAACAACGGCGGCTCCGGGCTCGCCATCCCCACGCAGGCGAAGAACCCGCAGCTCGCCGCCGACTTCATGGAGTTCGTGCTCGCCGACGCCGACAACCAGTCGAGCATGATGCAGCAGGAGGGCCTGTTCCCGTCATACCTGCCGGCGCTGGAGTCGGACTACTTCCAGAAGCCCAGCGAGTACTTCGGCGGCGAGAAGGTCTTCCAGATCTTCGGCGAGCTGACGAAGCAGATCCCCTCGATCACCTTCACCTCCGATCAGTCGGTGGCGGCCGACGCCGTCTCGAACGCCGTGGCGGCGGCGGTGCTCAACGGCGAGGACCCGAAGAAGGTGCTCGACGACGCCGCATCGCAGATCGCCAACTCGACAGGCCGGAAGATCGCGGGCTGATGGCTGTGCTCAGTCCCACCCGGGGTGACGCCGCGACGCGGCGCACCCCGGGGGATGCCCGGGCGCCGAGTCCCGGGCGCCGCTTCGGTGCGCGCATGCAGCGGCCCGGGCTGTGGTTCGTGCTGCCTGCCGCCGCGCTGCTGGTCGTCTTCTTCGCCTATCCGCTCGCGGTGTCGCTCATGCAGAGCTTCTTCCGCACCGAGGGCGGCGTCTCGACGTTCGTCGGCATCGACCAGTACACCCGGATGCTGCGCGACCCGCTCGTCGCGAAGAGCCTCGGCAACGCGCTGCTGATCCTCGTCGTGCAGGTGCCGCTCATGATCGCCCTCGCGGTCGGCCTGGCGTACCTGCTCAATCAGTCGTGGCTGCGCTTCCGCTCCGGCTTCCGGCTCATCACCTTCCTCCCCGCGATCACCACGCTCGTCGCCTACTCGGTGGTGTTCCGGGTGATCATGACGACCGACGGCGGTCTGCTGAACCAGGCGCTCAGCCTGTTCGGCGTGGGGCCGATCGACTGGTTGAACAACGAGTTCTGGGCCCGCGTCGCGGTGATCGCCTCGATCACCTGGCGCTGGACCGGCTACAACATGGTCATCATCCTCGCCGGCCTCCAGGCCATCCCGCCCGAGCTGTACGAAGCCGCCCGCATCGACGGCGCCGGGCGCTGGCAGACCTTCTGGCACGTCGTCGTCCCGCAGCTGCGCCCGGTGCTGATCTTCACCAGCGTCACCTCCACCATCGGCGCACTCCAGCTGTTCGACGAGAACTTCATCCTCACCGGCGGCGGGCCGAACAACGCCACGCTCACACCGGTGCTGTACCTGTACAAGATCGGCTTCCAGCAGTTCGACTTCGGCTACGCCAGCGCGATCGCCTGGATGCTCGTCCTCCTCACCGCGATCATCGCGATCGTGCAGTTCCGCATCATGAGGGAGAAGCCGTGACCACTCAGCTGATCCCGACCGGAAAGGCCCGGCGCACGGGCGTCCCAGAGCGGCGCGGAGAGCCGCTCGTGCGCAGACTGGTGCTCCGCGCGCCGGTGTACGTGCTGCTGGTCTTCGCCGGCATCCTGGCGCTCGTGCCGTTCCTGTGGATGGTCATCGCTTCCACGCACCGGACATCCGACCTGTTCGTCACGCCCCTGCCGCTGCTGCCTGGCGGGGAGTTCTGGCAGAACCTGGGCAGGCTGCAGGAGAGCATCGGCTTCGGGCAGGTGATGCTCAACAGCGTGCTCGTGGCGGTGATCTACACTGCGTTCAGCGTCGTGGTCAGCGTGATGTGCGGCTACGGTCTCGCCACGTACCGGTTCCGCGGGCGCGGGGTGCTGCTGGGCGCGATCCTGGTGACGATGATGATCCCGATGCAGGTGCTGCTGGTGCCCCTGTTCCAGATGATGGCGAGCCTCGGCTGGATCGACAGCTATCAGGCGCTGATCGTGCCCTTCCTCGCCAACGCGTTCGGCATCTTCCTCATGCGCCAAGGATTCCTCGACTTCCCGGTCACCCTCATCGAGGCGGCGCGCATCGACGGGGCGTCCGAGCTGCGCACCTTCTACCGGATCGTGATCCCGGTGGCGAGGCCGCAGATCGCGGCGCTGATCATCTACACGTTCATCAGCCAGTGGAACTCGTTCATCTGGCCGTTGCTCATGCTGAACACCGAGGCCAATTACACGATCCCCGTGGCGCTGAACACCATGATCGGGCTCAGTCGGGTCGACTACTCCGGGCTGATGCTCGGCTCGCTGCTCGCCACGCTGCCGCTGTTCATCCTGTTCCTGGTGTTCCAGAAGCAGTTCGTCGCGGGGCTTCTCGGTGGTGCGGTCAAGGGCTGACGCCCGGCTCCGCCCCCGCCCCCGAACCACTCCTCGCTCCCGTATGAGTTCGTNNGAACTCATACGGGAGCGAAAGGCGGGAAGCGGTCAGGCGGTGAAGTAGGCGCTGGACGCGTTGTCGAGGATGCGGCGCATGCCCTGCATCCAGTTGACCTTCAGCGCCTCCACGGCCGCGGGCACATCACCGTCGGCCAGCGCACGTGCGATTGCCGCATGCTCAGCGGCGACGCGCTCGACCTTGACGTCCTCGGCCACGAGCAGCGACTCGTACCGGTGGAACGAGCCGCGCACGCTCTCGATGACGTCGAGCAGGCGCTTGTTGGGGCACACCGAGAGCATGAGCGCGTGCCATTCGTCATCGCGGCTGATCACGAGCTTGTGCTCGACCAGTTCGTCGCTGAACGCGTCTGCCAGTTCGACCAGGCGTGCCCCGACCGCCTTCAGCTCGTCGACGGGAGACAGCTCGAGGGCCAGGCTCTCGAGCGCGGCCATGACGGGAGCGAGGTCTTCGAACTCGCCCGCGCTGAGGGGTACGAACCGGAAGCCCTTGCCGTTCTCGCTGGTGATCTGCCCTTCGGACTCGAGGGCGATCAACGCCTCGCGCAGCGGTGTGCGGCTCACGCCGAGCTCGGCGGCGAGCTGCACCTCGTTGATGCTCTCCCCGGGCTTCGCCAGCCCGGTGCGCATGCGTTCGAGCAGTTCGCCGCGCACCTGCGAGCGGAGGTTCTTTCTTTCGATCGCCATGTGGTTGCCTCCCGAGCGTCAGCCTAGGGCTTGACCGGTTCCCGGATTCGCCATAGTGTGTTGTATACAGAATACATTGAACAATGTGTTTCGTCCATATCTCAGTGAGGAGCCTTCGTGACCGAGCACCGCGACGATGAGCGCATCCGGGAGGTCCGGATCGACGCTCTCGCCTACGGCGGCGACTACAACCCCGACCAGTGGTTGGAGGAGACCTGGCACGAGGACATCCGCCTCATGAAGGAGGCCGGCGTCACGATGGTGAGCCTGCCGATCTTCAGCTGGCCGCAGCTCGAGCCGGAGCCGGGCGTGTATGACTGGGCCTGGCTCGACCGCATCCTCGACCTGCTGCACGAGGCCGGCATCCGCATCGACCTCGCCACCGCGACCGCCACCCCACCGTCATGGCTGCTGCGCGAGCACCCCGAGATGGCCCCCTGGGACTCGGAGGGGCACCGGCTCGAGTTCGGCTCGCGGCAGACCTACTGCCCGTCGTCACCGATCTGGCGTGAGAACGTCGCGCGCATGGCCCGCGCGATGGCCGAGCGCTACGGCGATCATCCGGGCCTTGCGATGTGGCACATCTCGAACGAGTACGGCGATCACATCTCGCGCTGCTGGTGTCCCGAGTCGGCCCGACACTTCCGCCGCTGGCTGCAGGATCGCTACGGCGACCTCGACGGCCTCAACGAGGCGTGGGGCGTGAACGTGTGGGGTCAGCGATACACCTCATGGGATCACATCGAGACGCCCAAGAAGGCGCCCGGCCCGATCAACCCCACGAAGCTGCTCGACTTCGAGCGGTTCTCGTCGGATGCGATGCTCGAGCTCTTCCAGGTCGAGATCGACGTGCTGCGCGAGGTCACGCCTGACATCGCAGTCACCACGAACTTCATGAGCATGTTCCGCGACCTCGACTACTGGGACTTCGCCGCCGTCGAGGACGTCGTCACCGACGACGCCTACCCCGAGCCCGCCGATCCGACCTCGCACGTCGGCGCCGCACTGAACTACGGACTGATGCGGTCGCTGAAGGGCGGCCGGCCCTGGCTCCTGCTGGAGTCGTCGGCCAGCGCGACCAGCTGGCGCGACATCAACGTGCCGAAGGTGCCGGGCAGGATCCGGGTCGAGAGCCTGCAGGCCGTCGCACACGGCTCAGACGCGGTGATGTTCTTCCAGTGGCGTCAGGCCAAGTACGGGCAGGAGAAGTTCCACTCGTCGATGCTCGGCCACCGCGGCGAGAAGTCCCGCAGCTACCGGGAGACCAAGGCGCTCGGTCTCGAACTCAGGAAACTCGAGGCGGTGCGCGGCACTCGGGTGCGCTCCAGCGTGGCGCTCGTCGTCGACTGGGACTCCTGGTGGGGGTCGAGCGCCATCGAGTCGCTGCCCTCGCAGCGCCTGCAGTGGGCCCAGCAGGCTCGCGCCTGGCACCGCGCCTTGCACACGCTCGGCCACCCCGTCGATACCGTCCGCGCCACGGGTCCGTTCGAGAAGTACGACGTCGTAGTGGTGCCCAACCTCTACATCGCCGAGCAGCCGCAGGCCGACGCGCTGCGCGCGTTCGTCCAGCGGGGCGGACACCTGATCGTCGGACCGTTCTCGGGTGTGGTCGATGCCACCGAGAAGGTGCACGACGGCGGCGCCCCCGGGCCGCTGCGCGAGCTTCTCGGCATCGAGGTCGACGAGCAGTGGCCGATCGCCGACGGTCTCGTCGAGCGCATCGCCTACGGATCGGCCGATCCGGGCGCCGGCGCCATCGACGTGCCCAGCTGGGCGGAATGGATCGAGACGGATGCCGATGTCGAGGTCCGCGGTCGCTACGCGTCCGGCGTGGTCGACGGCCTGCCCGCCGTCACCCGTCGCAGCAGCGGTTCGGGCTCCGCGAGCTACCTGAGCGCCATGCTCACTCCGGACGGCATGCTGACCGTGTTCGCCGATCTTCTGCGCGCGGCAGGCCTCCCCGTCCGCGAGCAGACCGAGGTGAACGCCGAGGCGGTCACCCGCTCAAACGATGACACCGATTACACGTTCCTGCTCAATCACGGCGCAGAGCCCCTGGCGTTCGAGGTGCCGGCACCCGGAGTCGACCTGCTCACCGGTGGCCATGTCTCCGGCGTCGTCGAGCTCGACGGCTACGGCGTCGCTGTGGTCGCCGCTCCCCGTGCGACCGAGATCCCGTTCATCACACTGACCACACCCACTGCGAAGGAGCAGGCATGACGCATCCGTTCGTGCATCCGTACATCCCCAACACCGCGCCCGAGTCGCGCGCCGCGATGCTCGCCGCCGTCGGCGCCGCAACCGTCGACGAGTTCTACGCCGACGTCCCCGAGTCGCTGCGTCTGGGCCGTCCGCTCGAGCTGCCTGAGCCGTTCGTCGCCGAGCAGGACCTCGCCCGTCACGTGCGCGGCCTGCTCGCGAAGAACCGCTCGACGCAGGAGCGCCTCAGCTTCCTCGGCGCGGGCACCTACAACCACTACGTGCCCGCGGTCGTCGACGAGGTCATCAATCGCAGCGAGTTCCTCACCGCCTACGCGGGCGAGCCGTACGAGGACCACGGCCGGTTCCAGGCGCTGTTCCAGTACCAGTCGCTGATGGCCGAGCTGCTCGAGATGGACGTCGTGAACGTGCCGACCTACGACGGCTACCAGGCAGCCGCCACCGGGCTCGCCATGTCGGGCCGCATCACCGGCCGCTCGCGCGTGCTCGTCGGCAGCGACGTGCTGCCCGCCAAGCTCGCGAAGGTGGCCGACTACGTGCGGGCGCACCTCACCCTTGAGCACATTCCGACCGTGAACGGCACCGCCGACGTCGCCGCGATCACCGCGGCGCTGGGCGACGACGTCGCCGCCGTGTGGATCGAGACCCCGAGCGCGACGGGAGCCGTCGAGGCGGCCCTGCAGCAGATCGCCGACGCCGCACACGATGCCGGCGCCGTGCTCGTCGTCGGCACCGACCCGATCGGCTACGGCGTGCTCACCCCGCCGGCGCTGCACGGCGCCGACATCGTCACCGGAGACATCCAGTCGCTCGGCCTGCACCAGTGGTTCGGCGGCGCGCACGGCGGGTTCATCGCCGTGCACGACGACACGCGCTTCGTGATGGAGATGCCCTCGCGGCTGTTCGGGCTCGAATCCACCGACGTGCCTGGCGAGTACGGCTTCGGCGACGTGGCGTACGACCGCACCTCCTTCGCGCACCGCGAAGAGGGCAAGGAGTGGGTGGGCACGGCCGCCGCCCTGTGGGGCATCGCCGCCGGCGTGTACCTCGCCCTGATGGGGCCCGAGGGCATGGCCGAGCTCGGTGAGACGCTGCTCGCCCGCACCCGCTATGCGCAGCAGGCGCTCGCGGCGATCGAGGGCGTCACCCTCGACGACCAGGCCGTGCACCTGCGCGAGTTCACCGTAACCCTGCCCATGGCCGCATCCGATGTCGTCACGGCGCTGCGCGCGCAGGGCATCGAGCCCGGCGTCGTCGTGGGCGAACACCGCCTGCTCGTGTGCGTCACCGAGGTGACCACGCAGTCCGACATCGACACCCTGGCCGCGGCGCTCGCCGCCGTCACCGCACCCGCCTTCGCAGAGGAGCAGAACTGATGGCCCTCCCCGTCGCACCCAAGCCCGCACTGCGCCGCTTCCAGCAGGCCCGCTGGGACGAGCCGATCATCTTCGAGCTGTCCACCCCCGGTGAACGCGGCGTGCTCGTCTCGCAGGTCGAGCCGGGCATCCGCGAAGCCGTCGGCGACGTCGTCGCCGACCTGCCCGCCTCGCTGCGCCGCCTGGCGAAGGCCAAGCTGCCCGAGATGGGCCAGATGCGCGTGCTCAAGCACTACCTGCGCCTGTCGCAGGAGAACCTCGGCGCCGACTTCAACGTCGACATCGGCCAGGGCACCTGCACCATGAAGTACGCGCCGAAGATCAACGACCAGCTGGCCGGCTCCCCGCAGGTCACCGCCTTGCACCCGCACCAGGACCCCGCCGACGCGCAGGGCGTGCTCGAGATCCTCTGGCAGCTCGAGCGGATGCTCGCCGAGATCTCCGGCATGGACGAGGTCTCGCTGCACACGCAGGGCGGCTCTGCCGCGATCTGGTCGAACATCGCGATGATCCGCGCCTACCACGAGGCGAACGGCGAGGCCGAGCAGCGTCGCGAGGTCATCACGACCATCTTCAGCCACCCGTCGAACGCCGCCGCAGCCAAGGCGGCCGGCTACGAGGTCATCACGGTGTACCCCGACGCCGACGGCTACCCCTCTCTCGATGCGCTGAAGGCCGCGCTCTCGCCGCGCACCGCCGCGATCATGGTCACCAATCCCGAGGACACCGGCATCTACAACCCGGCGATCCGGGAGTGGGTCGACGCCGCGCACGCGGTGGGCGCCCTCGCCTCGTACGACCAGGCGAACGCCAACGGCATCCTCGGCATCACCCGCGCCCGCGACGCGGGCTTCGACGTGTGCCACTTCAACCTGCACAAGACGTTCGGCACCCCGCACGGTTGCGGCGGGCCCGGCTCGGGTGCCAACGCGGTGAGCGCCGCGCTCGCTCCGTTCCTTCCCGGCCCCCGCGTCGTGCGCGACGACGACGGCACGTTCGCCGTCGCTGAGGCCGGACCGCAGTCGATCGGCGCGGTCGGCCCGTTCTTCGGCGTGATCCCCGCGCTCGTCAAGGCGTACTCGTGGATCATGGCGCTCGGCGCCCCCGGTCTGCTGGCGGCCGCCGAGACCGCGGTGCTGAACAACAACTACCTCATGTCGAAGGTGCTCGCGATCCCGGGCGCCTCGGCGCCGTACGCCACCGGCCGTCGCCGGATCGAGCAGGTGCGCTACTCGTGGGAGGAGCTGTACCAGGAGACCGGCATCTCGTCGGAGGAGATCGGCATCCGGATGTCGGACTTCGGCATGCACTACTGGACCAGTCACCACCCGTACGTCGTGCCGCAGCCGTTCACCCTCGAGCCGACCGAGTCGTACTCGATGGCCGAGCTCGACGAGTACGCCGACGCGCTGGCCGAGGTGGCCCGCGAGGCGCGCGAGACGCCGGAGGTGGTGCGCACGGCCCCGCACAACCAGACCGTGCACCACACCCACCACGATGCGCTGGACGACCCCGAGCGCTGGGCGGTCACGTGGCGTGCGTACGAGCGCAAGTACCCGATGACCGAGTCGGGGCACCGCGTCGCCGCAGCCGGAGCATGATCCGGTGATCGGACTGGTCGTCAACCCTGTCGCCGGAGTCGGCGGGCCCGCGGGCCTCGCTGGCTCCGACGGCGCGGAGGTGCAGCGCCTCGCGGTCTCGCGCGGCGCCCACTCGCGCGCCCAGGCGCGCGCGACCATCGCTCTGCGGGTGCTCGCCGCCCGGCATCCGGCTCTCGTGATCGCCACCACGTGCGGCGCGATGGGCGCGGATGCCGTGCGCGCCGCCGGCCTGGAGGCGTGGGTCGTATACGACCCGGCATCCGCGGTGCAGTCCACGACCACGGCATCCGACACCTCGGCCGCCGTCGCCGCGCTCGCCGAGGCCGGGGCGACGCTGATCCTCGTCGCCGGTGGCGACGGCACGCTGCGTGATGCCGCGGCGGGACTGGCGGGTACGGCGCCGCAGCCTGCAGTCCTGGGCATCCCGTCGGGCGTGAAGATGTACTCCCCGGTTTTCGCGGTCAGCCCCCGGGCAGCCGGCTCGCTCGCGGCCGACTGGGTCGATGGCGGCCTGCCCCTCACCGACCGCGAGGTGCTCGACATCGACGAGGCGGCGATGCGCCGCGCGCGCGTCGACCCGCAGCTGTTCGGGATGCTGCGCGTTCCGTTCCGCGTCGGCCGCACGCAGGCGCGCAAGGCCGCGACCCCGGCATCCGAAGCGGCAGCTGTCGCGTACGCCGCCCGCGGAGCTGTCTCGCGGATGCGGCCGGGCGTGCGTTACCTTCTCGGCCCGGGCGGCACCACCGCCGAGATCGCCAGGCAGCTCGGCATCGAGAAGTCGCCGCTGGGAGTGGACGTTCTCCTCGACGGTCGGCAGCTGCTGCGATCGGCGAGCGAGGAGCAGCTTCTCGACGAGATCGGCCGGGGGCCGGCGCAGGCCGTCGTCACCGTGATCGGCGGGCAGGGCTTCCTGCTCGGCCGCGGGAACCAGCAGCTCTCGGCAGCGGTGATCAGCGCCCTCGGCGACGACCCGCTCATGGTCGTCGCCCCCGAGCAGAAGCTCATCGACCTGAGCGGCCGCGCGCTGATCGTCGAGACCGGCGATCCCGCCGTCGACGAGCGGTTGTCCGGCCACATCCGCATCATCACGGGCACCGCGACGACCAGCCTGTACCCTGTCGCCGCACCCGACCTCGTCCCCTGACCCCCGTCCCACACCCGCAATCATTAAGGAAACCCATGCGTCTCGAGAACAAGAACGCCATCGTCACCGGCGGAGCTGGCGGCATCGGCCGCGCCACCTCGCTCGCCTTCGCCGCCGAAGGCGCCTCGGTCGCCGTCGTGGACCTCAACGCCCAGGCCGCCGAGGCCGTGGCGCAGGAGATCCGCGCGGCAGGCGGAACGGCTGTCGCCATCGCTGCCGACGTCTCGAACGAGGATGACATCGTCCGAGTCGTGGAGACGGCGAAGGAGTCGTTCGACGGCATCGATGTCGTGTTCAACAACGCCGGCATCATCCGCCGCACCACGGCCGTCGAGACCACCGTCGAGGAGTGGGATCGCGTGTTCGGCGTGAACGTGCGCGCCATCTTCCTGATGTGCAAGCACGTCGTGCCGATCATGAAGGCGAACGGCGGCGGCTCGATCGTCAACACCGGCTCCGGATGGGGCCTGAAGGGCGGCGGTCAGGCGATCTCGTACTGCGCGTCGAAGGGCGCGGTGGTGAACATGACCCGTGCGCTGGCCATCGACCATGGTCCCGACGGCATCCGGGTCAACTCCGTCAACCCGGGCGACGTGGACACGGGGATGCTGCGCGACGAGGCTCGCCAGCTGGGACAGGACCAGACCGGATTCCTGGCCGAGGCGGCCGAGCGCCCGTTGAACCGCATGGGGCAGCCGAGTGAGATCGCGGCGGCTGTCGTGTGGCTCGCGAGCGATGAGGCGTCGTACGTGACCGGGGCGGCGCTGGTCGTCGACGGTGGCGGCATCGCCTGATCCGCTGATCAGCTGCTGAGCGATCCTTCGGTTGGTAAGGCTGGCCTAACCCGTGTTACGTTAGGCGAGCCTTACCGAACCCGGCGCGTCCTGCGTCGGTCACCGAATCCGAAGGAACGCCCGTGCGATCTTCCCGTCTCCTCGCCCTCGCCGCCGCAGCAGCCCTTGCCGTCGGTCTCGCCGGCTGCGCCTCCGCAGCCGATGACAGCTCCGATGACTCGAACGCCTCCACCGGTTCGTCCGGCGAGTCGTTCCCCGTCACCGTCGAGCACGCCTTCGGCGAGACCGTGATCGACGCCAAGCCCGAGCGGGTCGCCACCGTCGCCTGGGCGAACCACGA
This sequence comes from Microbacterium sp. AR7-10, assembly GCF_001878835.1. Classification (NCBI taxonomy): domain Bacteria; kingdom Bacillati; phylum Actinomycetota; class Actinomycetes; order Micrococcales; family Microbacteriaceae; genus Microbacterium; species Microbacterium sp. AR7-10. The sequence goes on from NZ_MJIR01000057.1 coordinate 85,768, forward strand.
GGTGCCCCTGGCGCTCGGCATCGTCCCGGTCGGCATGAGCAAGGCCACCTGGGGAGACGACGACAACGACGGCATCCTGCCCTGGGTCGAGGAGAAGCTCGACGAGCTCGGCGGCGAGCCGCCGGTGCTGTTCGACGAGACCGACGGGATCGACTACGAGGCCGTCGCCGACACCGCCCCCGACGTGATCCTCGCCGCGTACTCCGGGCTCACGCAGGAGGAGTACGACACGCTGTCGAAGATCGCTCCCGTCGTCGCCTACCCCGAGGTCGCGTGGGGCACCTCGGTCGAGGACATGATCGAGATGAACTCCGAGGCGCTCGGCCTCGAGAAGGAGGGCGACGCCCTCATCGAGCAGCTCGACGCCGACGCAGAGGCCGCGCTCGCCCAGCATCCGGAGCTGAAAGACGCGAAGGTGCTGTTCGGCTACTTCGACATGAGCGACCTGTCGAAGATCGGCTACTACACCGCCGCCGACACCCGCCCCGGCTACCTCCACGAGCTCGGCCTGCCGCTGCCGGGGATCGTCGAGGAGAGCGCCGACAGCGACCAGTTCTACCTCGAGATCTCCGCTGAGGAAGCGCAGCGGTTCGACGACGTCGACCTGTTCGTCACCTACGGCGACGAGTCCACCGTGGCGACCCTGCAGGCCGACCCGCTGCTGTCGAAGATCCCCGCAATCGCCGAGGGACGCATCGCGATCCTGCCCGACGCGACGCCGATCGCCGCATCCGCCAACCCGTCGCCGCTGTCGATCCCGTGGGGCCTGAACGATTACTTCGACATCCTCGCCGCGCCGCTGGCGAAGTAAACCCTTTCCGCCTGCGGGGACCCCGTTCGTGACCTCCACCACCACCGCCGCACCAGCACCAGCCGCCGCGCACCTGCGCCGGCCGGCGCTGGCGCGCGCGTCGTGGCTGATGGCTGGCGTCGTAGCGCTGATCGTGCTCAGCATCCTGTCGATCTCGTTCGGCGTGCGGGCGGTGACGATCGACGACCTGCTCACCGCGCTGTCGGGGCAGAACGAGACGATCGAGCAGGCCGCGATCATCAAGCGGATGCCGCGCACGGCGCTGGCCCTGCTCGTCGGTGCCGCGCTCGCCATGGCGGGCGCGGCCATGCAGGCCGTCACTCGCAACCCGATCGCCGAACCCGGCATCCTCGGCGTCTCCAACGGCGCCTCCCTCGCCGTGGTCGTCGGCATCGCCTCGTTCGGGCTGAGCGACCCGTTCGGGCAGATGGCCTTCGCGATCTCGGGCGCCGCGGTGGCGGCGGTCTTCGTGTACGCGGTCGGCTCGCTGGGCCGTGGCGGTGCCACCCCGCTCAAGCTCGCCCTCGCGGGTGCGGCGACCTCGGCCGCCTTCGCCTCGCTGATCAGCGCGATCATGCTGCCGCGGGTCGATCTGCTGCAGACGTTCCAGTCGTGGCAGGTGGGCGGCGTCGGCGGTGCGGAATGGCCGCGCATCGCGGTCACCGCGCCCGTGCTGGCGCTCGGCGCCCTCATCTGCCTGCTGAGCGCACGCGGGATGAACTCGCTCGCGCTCGGCGACGATATGGCCAGGGGCCTGGGCGAGAACGTCGCCCGCACGCGGATGCTCGCCGCGCTCGGCGCCGTGATCCTCGCCGGCGCCGCCACCGCGATCGCCGGCCCGATCGGTTTCGTCGGTCTGGTCGTGCCGCACGTGTGCCGGATGCTGATCGGCACCGACCATCGCTGGCTGATGCCGTTCTCGGCGATGGCGGGAGCGGTGCTGCTGACCGCGAGCGACGTCATCGGCCGGGTGATCGCCCCGTCCGGGGAGGAGATCCAGGTCGGCATCATCACGGCGATCGTCGGTGCGCCCTTCTTCATCTGGATCGTGCGCAGGCAGAAGGTGCGCGAGCTGTGAGCACACGCGAGCGCACGGCAGGCGCACATGCCCCGATAGAGACCAGCATCCCGACCGCGCACACGCTCGAGCGGCCGGCCGACACCGGCGCGCAGCGCGTCGTGCGCGTCATCGCCGGCCGCCGCGCGCGCCACCGTCGCCACGCCCTCGCCACGATCCTGCTGGGCGCTCTGGTGTGCGTGCTCTTCGCTGTCGCGCTCATGGTCGGCGACCGGTTCTACAGCCCCGATCAGATCGTGCGGGTCGTGCTCGGCGAATCGGTGCCGGGGGCCTCGTTCACGGTGGGCGAGCTGCGGCTGCCCCGGGCCGTGCTGGCGGTGCTGACCGGGCTCGGCTTCGGGATGGCCGGCGTGACGTTCCAGACGCTGCTGCGCAATCCGCTCGCCTCGCCCGACATCATCGGCATCTCGCACGGCGCCGGTGCCGCAGCGGTGATCGGCATCATCGTGCTCTCACTCGACGGCCCGGCGGTGTCGCTGCTCGCACTCGGCGGCGCGCTCGCCACGGCCGCGCTGATCTACGCCCTCTCGATCAGAGGCGGCTTCGCGGGCACCCGACTGATCCTCATCGGCATCGGGGTCGCCGCGGTGCTGCAGAGCGTGATCTCGTACCTTCTCTCGCGGGCTGCGAGCTGGGACATCCAGACCGCCATGCAGTGGCTCAGCGGCAGCCTCAACAACGCCTCGTGGGAGCGCGTGCTGCCGATGGCGATCGCCGCCGTGATCGTGATGCCGCTGATGCTGTCGCAGGGGCGTTCGCTCGCCGCCATGCAGCTGGGCGACGACTCCGCCGCCGGCCTCGGGGTGCGGGTCAACGCGACGCGCATGCTGTTCATCCTCGGGGCGGTCGCGCTGCTCGCCTTCGCTACCGCCGCCGCCGGCCCCATCGCCTTCGCCGCGTTCATGGCCGGGCCGATCGCCGCGCGCATCACCGGCCCCGGCGCGAACCTGCTGCTGCCCAGCGCCTTCGTCGGCGCGGCGCTCGTGCTCGGCAGCGACCTGCTCGCCCAGTTCGCCCTCGGCGCCCGCTATCCGGTCGGAGTCGTCACCGGCGTGCTCGGCGCGCCCTTCCTCATCTACCTGCTGATCCGCACCAACCGCTCGGGAGGCTCCCTGTGACCGCGGCGCACACTCTCGCGGCCGAATCCGTCACGCTCGCGTACGGCGACCGCACGGTGATCGAGGGGCTCGATCTGTCGATCGCGCCCGGCCGGATCACCTCGATCGTCGGGGCGAACGGATGCGGCAAGTCGACGCTGCTGCGGGCGCTGGCGCGCCTGCTCAGCCCCGCCGGGGGCCAGATCGTGCTCGACGGCGCATCCGTGCACGCCCGCCCGTCGAAAGAGGTCGCCCGCGTTCTCGGGCTGCTGCCGCAGTCGCCCGTCGCGCCCGAGGGGATCGCAGTGGCCGACCTCGTGGGTCGGGGGCGACACCCGCATCAGCGGATGCTCGCGCGCTGGAGCGCACAGGACTACGCGGTCGTCGCCGATGCGCTCGACGCGACCGGCATCAGCGAACTCGCCGATCGCAGCGTGGACGAGCTCTCCGGCGGTCAACGGCAGCGGGTGTGGATCGCGATGGCGCTCGCGCAGCAGACCGACATCCTGCTGCTCGACGAGCCGACCACGTTCCTCGACGTCGCCCACCAGGTCGAGGTGCTCGATCTGCTCACCGACCTGAGCGGCTCGCGCGGCACCACCATCGTGATGGTGCTGCACGACCTCAACCTCGCCGCCCGGTACAGCGACGAGCTGGTGGCCATGAAAGACGGCCGGGTGCACGCCGTCGGCGCCCCGGAAGAGATCGTCACCGCAGAACTCGTCCAGGAGGTCTTCGGCCTCGCCAATCAGATCACCGTTGACCCCGTCTCGGGCAAACCGATGGTCACGCCCATCGGGAGGCATCATGTCCGCTGACACCACCACGAAGACCCGGCCCACCTACCTGCTGGCGCTCGCCGAGGTGCGCGCCGTCGAGCGCGTCTCGCCGAACTTCGTGCGGATCACCTTCGGCGGGGACGACCTCGACGAGCTCGGCACCCCCGGCGACACGTTCGACTCGCGCATCAAGCTGATCTTCCCGCCCCGACCGGATGCCGTGCCGCCGATCGACCGTGACGGCGATGACTGGTGGGGATCGTACCTGGCCGTGCCGGAGACCGAGAGAGGCTCGATGCGCACCTACTCGGTGCGCGAACTCACCGTGACGGATGCGGGCACCGAGATCGTCATCGACTTCGTGCTGCACCTGAGCCCCGGCCTCACCGGGCCGGCCTCGCGGTGGGCGGCCGACGCACGCGTGGGGCAGCCGATCTTCATCGTCGGCCCGCGCCGCGGGATGTCGGCCCGCGAGCACGGCGGCGCGGAGTTCGCGCCCGGCGAAGCGCGCTCGGTGCTGCTGGCCGGCGACGAGACGGCGGCGCCGGCGATCGCGCGCATCCTCGAGGACGCCCCGCGCGACCTGCGGGGCACCGCGTTCATCGAGGTGCCCGAGCCGGCCGATGTGCTCGAGATCGCCGCACCCGCAGGCGTGGAGATCACCTGGCTGCCGCGCACCGACGGCGATGCGCACGGATCGGCGCTGATCCCGGCGGTGCTCAGCCATCTCGGCGACGCGCACACGCACGTCGACGTGCGCGATGTCGACACCGAGGACCTTCTCTGGGAGACCCCGGCCTACTCCAGCCTCGGCGAGCAGATCGCCGCGACCCACGCGCCCGCCGACCGGTACTTCTGGATCGCCGGCGAGAGCGGCGTGGTGACCACGCTGCGTCGTCACCTCGTCAAGGACATCGGCGTCGATCGTGCGCAGGTGGCGTTCATGGGGTACTGGCGCCACGGTGTCGCCATGCGCGGCTGAACGACCTCGAACGCCACGGCACCCGGGAGTAGTCTGAGCGCATCCGATGGAGGAGGCGTCATGACGGTTCCCGAGATCAACTACTGGGCGGTGCTGGTCGCGACCGCGTCGAGCATGGTGGTGGGCGCCGTCTGGTACGCCCGCGGCGTGATGGGCGAGCGGTGGGCGCGGCTCGCCGGGGTCGACCTCGAGCATCCCTCCCGCCGCCCGCTGTGGCCGATGATCACCACGGTGCTGGTCGGTTTCATCACCGCGTGGGTGCTCGCCGGCGCCGCCACGATCGCCTGGCATTTCTACGAGGGCTCGTACTTCTGGGCCTCGCTGGTCACCGCGGTCACCCTGTGGGCGGGGTTCACCGCGGCGCGCTTCATCACGCACGACGCGTTCGAGGGGCGCTCGACCCGGCTGACCACCGTCAACATCGGTCACGAGCTCGTGACGGTGCTCGTGATGGCCGTGATCATCGGCGTCTGGCCGCCGGCAGGCCTCTGACGGCCGCGGAGCGGATGCAGCGACGCGGATGCGTCGCGGCTACGCCGCGATGCGCGCGACCGCGGCGATGGCGCTCTCGAAGAAGCCCAGACCGTCGACGCCCGAGCGCATGGCGGCACGGGTGTCGGGGCCGAAGCCCGCCTCGGTGGCGTGCTCGGGGTGCGGCATGAGGCCGACCACGTTGCCGCGGTCGTTGGTGATGCCGGCGATGTCGCGCAGCGACCCGTTGGGGTTGACCCCGGCGTAGCGGAACGCCACGAGTCCCTCGCCCTCGAGGCGGTCGAGGGTCTCGTCGGCGGCGATGTAGCCGCCCTCGCCGTTCTTGAGCGGGATGACGATCTCCTGGTTCTTCGCGAACGTGTTCGTCCAGGCGGTGTCGTTGTTCTCCACCGTCAGGCGCTGGTCGCGACGCACGAAGTGCTGGTGATCGTTGCGGATGAGGCCGCCGGGCAGCAGGTGCGCCTCGACGAGCATCTGGAAGCCGTTGCAGATGCCGAGAACCGGCATCCCCTTCTCGGCTGCGGCCCTGACCTCGGCCATGATCGGCGACAGGGCCGCGATCGCCCCCGAGCGCAGGTAGTCGCCGTAGCTGAATCCGCCGGGCAGCACGAGAGCGTCGACGCCCTCGAGATCGTGCGAACCGTGCCACAGGGCGACGGGCTCAGCGCCGGCGATGCGCACCGCGCGCTGCGCGTCGCGGTCGTCGAGCGAGCCGGGGAAGGTGATGACGCCGATGCGCACGCTCACTGCGCGACCCCGACTCCCACGACATCCTCGATGACGGAGTTCGACAGCACGTCCTCGGCCAGGCGCCGAGCCTCGGCGAGCACGTCGTCGGTGACCTCACCATCGACCGTGAGCTCGAAGCGCTTTCCGATGCGGACCTGGCTGAAGCTATCGACGCCCAGGCGGGCGAAGGCGCCGGAGACGGCCTTCCCCTGCGGGTCGAGCAGTTCGGCCTTGGGCATGACGTCGACGACGATGGTGGGCATACCCCCGATTCTAGGCGATGCGATCGGTGCTCATGCAGCGTGCGTCCGCTCGGCGATACGCGGCCGTCGCGTCTGTCAAGGGGTGAGGGGAGGGGTGGTCGCCGTTCAGCTGCCTCGCTAGTGTCGGCGCCATGAGAAGACGGCGAGTGACAGGCGCGGGGGCGCTCGTGCTGCTGGTCGCGTTGACCGGCTGCGGGATGCGGATGCCCGCCGATCCGCACGGCAGTCTCGAGCGGATCGAGGGCGGCACTCTGCGCGCCGGAGCGACCGAGCAGCCGCCCTGGGTCGACGTGCACGACGGCGGAGAGCCGACCGGGTCGGAACCGGAGCTGGTGCAGGAGTTCGCCGAGCAGCTGGATGCGCGGGTGGAGTGGACCACCGGCAGCGAGGCCGACCTGCTCACGGCGCTGGAGCGCGGCGAACTGGACCTCGTGGTCGGAGGGTTCCTCGATGACACACCCTGGACGGATCGCGGCGCGGTGACGCGACCGTACACCGAGCGCGAGACCGAGGAGGGGCCGCAGAAGCACGTGATGATCGTGCGGATGGGCGAGAACGCCCTGCTCACAGAGCTCGAGACCTTCCTGCACGAGGAGGCCGGCTCATGACGACGCGATTCGGCCGGACCGAGCTTCCCGAACGGCAGGAGAAAGCGCTGCGCAGGGCGATCCGCTTCGAGTGGTACACCCTGCTCTTCCTCGCCGTGGCCATCACGATGGTGTACCTGGTGATGGGCAGTTCCCAAGCGATGAAGGCGGCCTGGATCGAGGATCTGCTCTCACTCGCCCCGCCGATCGCCTTCCTCGTCGCGGTGCGCATCGTCAACCGGCCGCCCAGCGGCCGCTACCCGTACGGCTATCACCGTGCGGTCGGCGTCGCCCACCTCGTGGCGGCCGTGGCGCTGATGGCAATGGGGGCATTCCTCATCATCGACTCGCTGACCGGTCTGATCGGCGGCGAGCATCCGCCCATCGGCACCGTCGTGCTGTTCGGGCAGCCGATCTGGCTGGGATGGCTGATGGTCATCGTGATGGCGCTCACCATCCCGCTTCCGATCTACTTCGGTCGGGTGAAGATGCGCCTCGCGAAAGAGCTGCACGACAAGGTGCTCTACGCCGACGCCGACATGAACAAGGCCGACTGGCAGACCGCCGTCGGATCGATCGTCGGCGTGCTCGGCATCGGCATCGGATGGTGGTGGACGGATGCCGTGGCGGCGCTGCTCATCGCCGGCAGCATCCTGTGGGACGGAGTGCGCAACATGCGCGCCGCGATCACCGACCTGATGGACGCCGCCGCGACGACGTTCGACGACGACAGGGTGCACCCCCTGACCGGCGAGATCGACGAGCTGCTGCGTTCGCTGCCGTGGGCGCAGGAGGTGGGATCGCGCGTGCGCGACCAGGGCCACGTGCTGCACGTGGAGTCGTTCGTCGTGCCGCGCAGAGGACGCACGCCGAAGCTCGCCGACCTGATCGCCGCTCGCGAGGCGTGCATCGACCTGGACTGGAAGGTGCAGGACATCGTGATCGTGCCGATCGACGAGCTGCCCGAGGAGGTCGGCGGGCGCCGGGAGCGCCAGTCGGAGCGGAACGAGTGAGAGGGTGCCCGCTCAGGCCGAGTGGAAGACGGTGTGCAGATCGCCGATCGCCTCGCGGCCGCCGAGTCCGTCGATCTCGAACAGCACGCTGATGCCGGCGACGTGATAGCCGAGCCGCTCGACGATCTGGCGTCCGGCGGCGAGGGTGCCGCCGGTGGCGAGCACGTCGTCGATCAGCAGCACGCGCGTGCCCGTCGGAAGGTCGTCGTGCATCTCGACCGTGGCCGTGCCGTACTCGAGGGCGTAGTCGACGGCCGCTGCGGGCCGCGGCAGCTTGCCCGCCTTGCGGATCGGGGCGAACCCGACGCCGGCGGCGATCGCGGCGGCTCCGGCGAGGATGAAGCCCCGGGCCTCGATCCCCGCGACGATGTCGAAGCTGCCGGCGAAGGGCTCGATGAGCGCCGCGGTCGTGGCGCGCAGCGCCCTGGCATCCGCCAGCAGCGGCATGATGTCGCGGAACAGGATGCCCGGTTGCGGGTAGTCGGGGATCGAAGCGATCAGGGACTCGGCGCGCGCCAGTTCGGGACTCACCTGCCAAGGTTACCGAACGGCTCGGCGGCACGCCCATGGGAGCGCTCCCAGCAAGTCATGGCATCATTGTCACCATGACCCGAACCTTTCCCGACGGCTTCCTCTTCGGCGCGGCCACCGCGGCCTATCAGATCGAGGGCGCGGCCTTCGAAGACGGCCGCACGGCGTCGATCTGGGATGCCTTCGCGCGCGTGCCCGGAGCCGTCGTCGGCG
>NZ_MJIR01000058.1:0-5419 GCF_001878835.1 Microbacterium sp. AR7-10
GAGTTCGTCGGCAGCGTCAGATGTGTATAAGAGACAGTTCTTTTGCCGTGAAGCCTTCGGCAGCATACGGTCGTCAACCCTCCACCCAAGCGGCTGCGCCGCCGGCTCCTCCGAGACTTTCGGCACGCGGTCGCTGCGCTCCCTTATTTCGCGCCGAAACTCTCTCCCCCACCGCCCTACGGGTTGAGCTCCGGGCATCCTCCCTAGCGGCGGTAAACCGCCTTCACGGCAAAAAAACGTGGAGGGGATGAGCAGGGAAATAACCCTATTACCGGCACGGAAGGTTCCGAACATGGCACGCAACGTCAAGACCACCAAGACCCCCGAGCAGCGTCGCGCCGAGGCCGAGGAGCTGCAAGCCACGATCGCGGAGCAGGTCGAGGCGCTGCGCGAGTCGGAGGCGTGGGCGCGGTTCCTGGACTTCACGAAGGCATTCCACCGCTACAGCATCAACAACCTGTTGTTGATCTTCGGTCAGTGCCCCGAGGCATCCCACGTCGCCGGATACCGGACGTGGCAGAAGCTCAACCGCCAGGTGCGCAAGGGTGAGCACGGAATCCGCATCTTCGGCGGCCGCGACGTGCGCGAGACGGTCGAGAACCCCAAGACCGGCGAGGACGAGGAGCAGCGCCGAACGCTGTTCTTCCCGGTGTCCGTGTTCGACATGGGACAGACCGACCTCATCGACCCCGAGGCGGGCGACCCGACCGACATCGCGCGACCGCTGACCGGAGACGACCCCGCGGGCATCTTCGACGCCGTGGCCGACTACCTCATCGGCAAGGGCTGGACCGTCGAGCGCGAGAGCATCCCTGGCGGCGCACACGGCTACACCGACCCCGAGGGCCGTCGCGTCGTGCTCGATTCCGACCTCTCCCCCGCCCAGGCCGCAAAGACCGGACTTCACGAGGCCGCGCACGTCATCCTGCACGCCGACGAAGATCACGCCGAGTACGTCGAGCACCGCGGCACCAAGGAAACCGAGGCCGAGAGCGTCGCCTACGTCGTTGCCGGGATTCTCGGACTCGACACCAGCGCCTACAGCGTCGGATACGTCGCCGGGTGGAGCAACTGCGACGCCGAGACGATCAAGGCCACCGCGGCAAACGTGCTGCGCGCAGCTCACGCCCTGGCCGACGCGCTCACCGAGCAGCCCGAGGCCGTCGCCGCCTGAGCGGCAATAACTCTATTGCCGTCAAGACCGTCAGAGGAGAAGGAACGATGACCGCGGAAACCCTGTTCGACCTGGCCGAGTTCGAGCGCGAGGCCGTCGCCGCCACCGCATGGGACGGCGCGCCCCTGGCCTACACGACCAGCTACTACAGCCCCGCCGAGCTGGATGCAGCATTCGACCGCTACCGCGCCGAGTTCGGCGGCTTCGGATGCATCCCCCGCTCCCACATGTGGCACCGCAACAGCTACAACCAGGGCGAACGCGCAGCGACCGCCGACGGCCACGAGCTGCACATGTTCTACGCCGACGCCTGGTGCAAAGAGGCCGACCACGACCACAGCGCCGACCCGCTCCCCGGCGGCGGCCGCTATCAGGCCGTGTGCCCCGGCTGCGCCTGGCACGTCATCAGCGAGCGCGAGAACGACGCCGTAGAGGCGTGGCACGACCACGCCCTGCCCGGCTGGCGATCACTGCCGATCATGCCCCGCCCCGCCGCAGCGGCCACCGACGAGAAGAAGGCACGAGCCGCCGCCGCCAAGTGGTGCGCGGCCAACTACCCCGCCGAGTGGCAGCGCCCCGGCTCCCCCGTCCGCACCATCCGAGGGCCGCACGGCGGCCGACACGTCGAATCCCGCTCCCCCTTCGGCGGCTACGACCTCGCCGCCGACTGACCACCCCGACCAGACAGGAGAACCCCCGTGCACACCCTCACAGAAACCGACGTCGCCGCCCTCCTCGACGACCTCGCCCGACTCCTCCCCTTCCCCACGACGCTCTACACCGACATGGGCGCGGATAGCTGGGCCCCTCAGCTCTACTTCGGCCCCGTCGACCCGTCATCAGACCTCGCCGCACACCGGGCCGGGATCGACGCCGACACCGTGCGCCCGGTCTGGTGGATCGACCTCGACGGCGGAACGCGAACGATCCTCCTCGACGAGGTATCCCCCGACGACGTGTGGAACGTCGCCGCCCGAATCGTCACGCTCTACACCGAACACCGGCAATAACTCCAATACCGCTACGCGGCCCCGCGCAATAGGGTGGGTCGCGTCGGCGGCCTAGTTGTGATGTCCAGGGACGTTGTTCTGCCCCCGCGCGCAATGACACCGTGCTGATTCAAGAAGCATCTGTCCAGACCGCTCACCATTGAAGGCATGTAGAGTTTGGGGCATGTCGAGTCCCGAATCAGACAGGTCAGGGGTTGTCGGTCACACCGCCAGCCCCTTGAACCACTAGTTACGACGCCCACGATCTGTGTGGGCGTATTTCTGGCGTACCCGGGGCACTGGCCGTGGTGACAAGAAGAACCATTTCTTGATCTCACACCTCGGAGTACTCGATGCCTTTTGCTCTCTACATGCTTGCCCTGGCGGTCTTCGTCATGGGCACTTCAGAATTCATGCTCGCGGGATTGCTCCCCGCGATCGCGACCGAACTTGACGTCTCGGTCGGCACTGCAGGCCTGCTGACCTCCGCATTCGCGGTCGGTATGGTCGTCGGCGCGCCAGTGATGGCGGCATTCGCTCGCAGTTGGCCACCGCGGCTCACATTGATCGTTTGCCTTCTCGTGTTCGCGGGAAGCCACGTCATCGGAGCGATGACACCAGTGTTCTCTCTCCTGCTCATCACCCGGGTGCTCAGCGCTCTCGCAAACGCAGGATTCCTCGCCGTAGCACTGAGCACGGCCACTACCCTCGTGCCAGCGAACCAGAAGGGGCGTGCACTGTCGATCCTGCTCTCCGGCACGACGATCGCAACCGTCGTGGGCGTCCCCGCCGGGGCACTGCTCGGCACAGCGCTGGGCTGGCGAACGACGTTCTGGGCGATCGCCATCCTCTGTATTCCCGCGGCCGTTGGAGTCATTCGGGGCGTCACGAACAATGTTGGTCGGAGCGCGACTAGCGCGACCTCACCAAGGCTCCGTGCCGAGCTCAGCCAGTTGGCGATGCCGCGGCTCATCCTGGCCATGGCACTCGGAGCGCTGATCAACGGAGGGACCTTTGCGGCATTCACCTTCCTGGCACCCGTCGTGACCGAGACCGCGGGCTTGGCCGAAGCGTGGGTGTCCGTCGCGCTGGTGATGTTCGGCATCGGATCGTTCCTTGGCGTCACGATCGCAGGACGACTATCAGATCAACGACCTGGCCTCGTGCTCGCAGTCGGCGGACCGCTGTTGCTGACGGGCTGGATCGTGTTGGCAGTGGTCGCATCTCATCCCGTTGCGCTTATCGTCCTCGTCCTCGTTCAGGGCTTCCTGTCGTTCGGCGTCGGCAGTACTCTGATCACGCGTGTGCTGTATGCAGCATCGGGTGCGCCAACGATGGGCGGTTCGTACGCAACCGCAGCATTGAATATCGGAGCTGCCGCGGGGCCTGTGCTTGGTGCGTTCGGGCTCGCGACCGGGCTGGGGCTGCTCGCGCCGGTTTGGGTCGCCTCGGTGCTGACAGCGATCGCTCTCGCCATCATGCTTCTCACCGGACGCGCGCTCACGAAGACCGCGGCGGAGGCCAATTGATGACCCATCCGAACGCTCTTCTCACTCCTCGTGCCCGTCTCCGGTTAGCCCGACTGATTGTCGAAGACGGCTATCCGGCCACGATCGCCGCAAAGATGTTCATGGTTTCCCCGATCACTGCCCGGAAATGGGCCGGCCGCTACCGGGAAGAGGGCGAGTTTGGGATGCAGGATCGCTCCAGCAAGCCGCACCGGATCCCAGACAGGACGCCCGAGCATGTCAAGAAGAAGATCATCAACCTGCGCTGGCGGCTTCGACTGGGGCCAGCCCAGATCGCTGCACGACTTGGTCTCTCGACGTCGACTGTTCACGCGGTCCTCGTCCGTTGCCGCGTGAACCGCCTCTCGCATATCGATCGTGTCACTGGCGAGCCATTGCGGCGATATGAGCATCCTCATCCGGGATCGTTGATTCATGTCGATGTTACGAAGTTCGGCAACATCCCCGACGGCGGTGGACATCGTTACGTAGGTCGGAAGCAAGGCGCACGGAACAAGCTCGCGACTCCGGGATTACCACGAGGAAAAGACCACAAGCCGCGCACCGGAACGGCGTTCGTTCACACAGTCATCGACGACCACTCCCGCGTCGCATACGCAGAAATCTGGTCGGATGAGCAGGCGAGAACAGCGGTGGGAGTTCTCGAACGCGCCGTGGACTGGTTCGCCGAACGAGGCGTGACCGTCGAGCGAGTCCTATCCGACAACGGGTCGGCCTACAGATCCCACGCATGGAGGGACTTCTGCGCTCGGCTCGGCATCCGACACAAGCGGACACGCCCCTACCGGCCGCAGACGAACGGGAAGATCGAGCGATTCCACCGCACGCTCGGGGACGGATGGGCCTATGCCAGGTTTTACGGTTCAGAGGCCGAACGACGCCTGGCGCTGCCCGGCTGGCTCCACTTCTACAACCACCACCGACACCACTCTGCGATTGGCGGCGCACCCTTCGACCGACTCAACAACGTCCCTGGACATCACACCTAGTCCGCGTCCCCCAGCGAGACACGCAGCCCCGGCACCCGCTCCCCGCCGCCACGTCGCCCCCCAGACCGCGCGGCGGGGAGCCTCTACAGCGGCCGACGCCGGACGGAGCCGGCGCCGGCTAACGGACGGCCGGACGGAGCCGGCCGACTGCAGGGGCCTGTCGGCCCGTTCTTTTGCCGTGAAGCCTTCGGCAGCGTACGGTCGGCCAACCTGCGCGCTAGTGCTTTCGCGGCATATCCTCCCTCGCTGCGCTCAGTCCGGTATTCCACGGTCACTAGCACTCCGGCCGCCCTCCCTAGCGGCGAATGAATTCGCCTTCACGGCAAAAAAACGAGGGGTGGGAGGATTACCAAATGGAAGCGCTAACCGTCTACACGACCGGCCCGCAGTGTGGGAAGTGCCGCATGACGAAGATGATGCTCGACAGCAAGGGCGTCCCCTACGTCGAGGTGAACATCACCGAGAACCCCGACGCGCGCGAGTACGTCACCGAGGAGCTGGGCTACACCGTGGCCCCCGTTGTCGTCGTCGACGATGACGATCACTGGTGCGACCTCCGACCCGACCACATCGAGCGGGTAGCCGCTCACTTTGCCGCCTGACACCCGTAGTAAATAACTCTATTACCGCTTATACTGGTCTGTCTCTTATACACATCTAAAAAAAAAAAAATACATGAAAGATAAACATTCCAATTAGTACACTCACGGCGTACTGTCACTACATTGTATACTATAA
>NZ_MJIR01000059.1:0-61354 GCF_001878835.1 Microbacterium sp. AR7-10
GGGCGACCGGCGCGGGGAAGTCGACCCTCGGGACCGCGCTGGCCGGGATGGGTGACGCGTCGCTGAAAGTCGCCGGGGGTCGAGCGACGGTGTGCGGTGTGAACATCCGCAGACCGGGGCGCGCTCGTCGCACCCTCACCGCGCTCACCGGTCACCTCGCGCAGGCGGCAGGCGCGGCGCTGCCACCCCGGCTCACCGTCGCCGAGGCGATCTCGGAGCCGATCACGTCGCGCGAGAAGAAGGTCAACGGCAGGGCGCTGGCGATCCGTGTCGCGTCGCTGCTCGACGAGCTGCACCTGCCGCTGGGGCTCGCCTCGAAGTTCCCCTACGAGCTCAGCGCCGGCATGCGCCAACGCGTCGCGATCGCCCGAGCGCTCATGCTCGAACCGCACGTGCTCATCGCCGACGAACCGCTCGCGAACCTCGACCTCGAGGTACGACCGGTCGTCTTCGATGCGATCACCCGCCGCCGCACCGAGCGTGCCATGGCCGCGCTGCTGGTGACGAACGACGCCGCGTTCATCCGCGAGCTCGACGCCGAGGCGCTGCTGCTGCGGGCGGGTCATGTCGTGGCTCGAGGCACCGGATCGAACCTCATCTGGGCGCCGAACGCCGAAGGCGACGTCACGCCCTGACCCCGCCACGCCCGGGCGGCGCCGTGTGTTCAGCAGCGCCGGTGGAGTTTGCTAAGCTGGGGGAGTTGCCCGCGCAGCGGGGAACGACCGAATGATCCTCGGTAGCTCAATTGGCAGAGCAGCCGGCTGTTAACCGGCAGGTTCTTGGTTCGAGTCCAAGCCGGGGAGCCAATCCCTGCGAGACCCCGCCCGAGTGGCGGGGTTTCGTCGTCTCTCCGCTCGGATCGTCGCGCGATCAGTACGAGCGCACCAGGATCCGGTTGTCGACGAAGCGCACGTGCGCAGACCCCTCCAGGCGTCAGTCCGCAGGTCCGGCGGTGAGCGAATGTCCCCACTGCCTGGCCCGATCGAGCTCCCCGTCCACGAGCGGTCCCTCATAGCCCTCGACGAGGAAGCTCTCCGGCTCGGCCGTGTGCGTGAATCCCTTCCGTCGCGCTGCCCGGGTCGCCGAGCGCGAGGCCGCGCCCGGCATCAGCGGCATGTCGACGCGCGTGTCGAACGCGACGAAGATCGGCTTGTTCTCACCGGACGGCAGATCGGACAGCCAATCGCGTATGCCGCGCGGGAGATCGGCGACTCGGCCCCCGCGGTGCGCGGCCTCCTGCCGGGTGGAGTACCGCGACATCGAGAACGCGTGAGTGGGGCCGCCGACCACGAGGAGGTCGACCGCGTCGGAGATGTCGTCCGGGGCGTCCGTCACCTCGACGAGATCGACGTGCGCGCTGTCGCGCATGCCGTCGGCGATCGCCTCCGCGATCTTCCGCGTGTTGCCGAACATGGTCTCGTAGACGACGAGTGCGCGCATGCTGACTCCCGACTCTCCGCGCGGAACGTCGTGGTGCTCCGCGCTGACATCATGTTCTCGGAACCGCCGGCGCTGCACCGGGACTTTGGTCACAGCGCCCCGCGTGGACCCGGGGTCAGGAGGTGACTGGAACCCGCCACTGCGCTCTGGTGCCCCGGTCCGTGCCGTCGGCGATGCTGAAGTCGCCGCCGTGATCGGCCGCGCGGTGCGCGAGATTCACGGTTCCGCTGGGCACGCCGGCACGCTCTCCGAGGCCGTCGCCGTCGTCGTCGACGGTGACGGTGACACCGGCATCGTCGACCTCCACAGCGACCGAGCAGTTCTGTGCGTTCGCGTGGCGTGCGATGTTCGCGAGCGATTCCCGCACGACGGCGATCACATCGTCGGCGAGGGTGCCCGTGACGGCGAGATCGACCGGTCCCGAGAAGGTCACCCGCGGTGGCCGGAAGAGCGCGGGGGCGAGTTCGGCGACGACAGCGAGGATGCGGTCGCGCGTCTGCTGCGCCCCCGGCTGCCGTCCGCGGAGGGTGAAGATCGCCGTGCGGATGTCTGCGATCGCGGCATCGAGCTCGCTGACGTGCTCGTCGATGCGCTCGGACTGCGCGGGGATCGCTGCGCTCAGGGCCTGCAGGCCGAGGCTGGTCGCGAAGAGCCGCTGGATCACGTGATCGTGCAGATCCCGCGCGATCCGTGCGCGGTCCTCGATGATGTCCAGGCGCTGACGATCCGCTCGGGCCCACGCGAGGGACACGGCGATGCCGGCGTGGGCGGAGAACTCCGCGATCGTGGCGAGTTCGCCGCGGGTGAAGCCGCTCTCCGCGCGCTCGCGGAACACGCAGAGCGCGCCGATCGCACGGCCCGAGGCCGTCAGCGGGACCGCGGCGCCGGGTCCGACGAGGATCCGGCCGTCGAGGAACGTCCGCTCGTGTGACTCGTCGATGATCGGCTGCCCGCTCTCGATCGCGCGCGCTGCCAGGGAGGTGATGGCGGGGATGGTGGTGCCGGCGAGGTCAGCGGAGCCTTCGCCGTGCGCGACCGCGATGCGGATGTTCTCGCTGTCGGCGGGTACGGCGATGGTGACCAGCCGACTGGGGATGACGAGCGCGACGTGCTCGGCCACGACGCTCAGCACGTCGGCGGTGCGGGAGGAGAGCAGGGCCGTCGCGATCTCGGAGAACGCCTTGCTCAGCCGTTCTTGGCGTCGCGCCTCGTCGTAGAGTCGGGCGTTCTGGATGGCGACCGCGGCCGTGCTCGCGAGAGCCTGGATCAGCTGCTCGTCCTCCTCGGTGAAGAACCCGGCGGCGGGGTCGGTGAGGTACAGATTCCCGTACACCTCGTCACGCAGCAGGATCGGCACACCGAGGAAGGCGTCCATCGGGGGGTGGTGCTCCGGGAAGCCGACCGAGCGGGCGTCGTCGGTGATCTGCGCGAGCCGGATCGTCTCCGCCGAGTCGATGACGGCCCCCAGCAGCCCGTATCCGTGCGGAAGCGGGCCGATCCTCTCGACCTGTTCGGCGGGGATCCCGCAGTGCACGAAGCGCTCCAGCGTCCGGTTCTCGTCGATCACTCCGAGCGCTCCGTACCGGGCGCCGACGAGAGTCATCGCGGACTGCACGATCTGGCCCAGCACCCTGTCGATGTCGAGGGCGTCGATGACCGACCGTGTGGCCGTCAGCAGCTCGCGCAGCCGCCCCTGCACGGCCAGCACATGCTCAGCGTGCGAGATGAGCTCGCCGATCGTCTTGTCGAGCTCGGCTCTGGGCTGATCGGGAAACTGAAGGTTCGCGTCCACGCTGCAGCACCTCCCGGTGGCTGGTAGCCCGAGTGTAGCGTCCGAGGCGGCGCGCCCGACAGCGGGATCCACCGGCGCCCGCGCCGTCGCGTCGGGCCGAAAGTCCCATGCGGTCTCATCGCCGTCCGCGTACTGTCGTGCACAGCGGCTCCGCCTCGTTGCCGCGTGCGGTCGGAACGACTTCGAGAGGGGCCACGCCATGCTGCGGGTGTTCCTGGTGGACGATCACGAGGTCGTCCGGCGCGGCGTCGCCGAGCTGCTGGCCTCGCAGCCGGACATGGAGCTGGTCGGTGAGGCGGCGACCTGCCGGGAGGCGCTCGGCCGGGTCGCGGCCACTCTGCCCGACGTCGCTGTGCTGGACGTGCAGCTGCCGGACGGCAACGGCGCGGAGCTGTGCCGCGAGATCCGGCAGCGGCATCCGCGGGTGCGCTGTCTGATGTTCACCGCATTCGACGACGACGATGCCGTCTTCGCGTCGATCCTCGCGGACGCCTCAGGGTACCTGCTCAAGAGCGCGCACGGTGTGGATCTGGTGCACGCCATCCAGCGCATCGCCGCAGGCCATCGGCTGATCAACCCGGTGGCTGCGCAGCGAGCGGCTCAGCAGATGCGCGCCATGGCCGCAGACGATCCGCGGTTCGGCTCGCTGGGGCTGCGCGAACGGCAGATCCTCGCTCTGATCGCCGACGGGCTCACCAACCGCCTGATCGCGGACCGGCTCGGCCTGGCCGAGAAGACGGTGAAGAACTACGTCTCGACCATGCTCGCCAAGCTCGGGCTGGAGCACCGCACGCAGGCCGCGCTCTTCGAGAACGATCGCAAGCATGCGCAGATGGATGCGCAGATCGCCGGGCGGTCCGTGCCGCATCCGTGACCCCGATGCGGTCGCAGACCGCTGCTCACCGGTGCGGGACCGGCTCGCTCTGTCGCGATGCTGCGGGCACGTCCGCGTGCGCGTGCACGATCAGCACGGGGCACTTCGCATGTGCCGCGCATGCCGTGCTCACCGACCCGAGGAGCAGGCCCACGAAGCCCCCGTGCCCGCGGTTCCCGAGCACGAGCATCCCCGCTCGGCGGCTGACGTCGATGAGCGTCGGCGCGGCCGGGCCTGCGAGCACGCTGCGCACGAGGTCTGCCGGCGGATCGGATGCGAACGCGTCGGCGATCGCGGCATCGAGCAGCTTCTCGGCATCGTCTTCCGGCGACCAGCCGGCGATCGTGTACGAGTCCATGATCGGCGGATAGGTCCAGGTGGTCACCGCCTCGAGGGGAGCGTCGAGCGCGTCGGCGATCCGGGCTCCGTATCGCAGCGCCGCGATGGAGGCGGCGGATCCGTCGACGCCGACGACGATGCGGTCGTCCTCGGTGTGTCGGCCGTCGGCCGCGTCGGTGCTGCGCGCTGGGGCGTTGGTGTCCATGACGTCACCCTGCCCGCCCGCCTCCCGCTGCGCCGGGACGAAAGTCCCATGAGCGGCTGCGGCGATCGGTGTGGAGTCAGAGCAGCTCGGCGCGCAGCTGCTCAGCGGTCTTCGGGGAGAGCAGCCCCGGCGCGATGTCGAACGGCGTCTTCGCGCCGTGGTCGCCCGACGCGTGCAGGCGCGCGGCGGCGCGCGCGTACGCCACGAGGACGCTGGCGGTGAACTCGGGGTTCGACTCGAGGGCGAGTCGGAACTCCATCGTCTGAGACGAGGCGTCGGAGGTCGTCCCGCTGCGGATCACGAAGCCGCCGTGCGGCGCGCCGGCGTGATCGCGGGTGAGCTCCTCCGCCGACACGAACCGCACCGTCGTGTCGTAGGGCTCGAAGTAGTCGGGCATGCTCACGATCGCCTCGCGCACGGCATCCGGATCGGCGCCGTCCGCCAGCACCACCACGCACTCCCTGGTGTGCTTGTCCCGCGTGCCGAGCTCGGGACGCTCGCCCGCGCGCACCCTGGCCACAGCATCGTCGGACGGGATCGTGTACTGCACGCCGGCCGCGACTCCGGGCACGCGGCGGATGGCGTCGGAGTGCCCCTGACTGAGTCCGCGCCCCCAGAAGGTGTACGTCTCGCCCTGCGGCAGGATCGCCTCGCCGTAGAGCCGCTGCAACGAGAACAGCCCTGGATCCCATCCGGTCGAGATCACCGCGGTGGTCCCCGCTGCCCGCGCCGCGGCGTCGACAGCGGCGAAATGCTCGGGGATGCGCGCGTGGGTGTCGAAGCTGTCCACGACCGAGAAGCGGGATGCGAGCTGCGGCGTCTGCTCGGGCAGGTCGCTCTTCGAGCCGCCGCAGAGGACCAGCACGTCGATCTCGTCCTGCATGGCGTCGAGCTCGTCGACGCCTCGCACCGGGACGGCCGGGTCGACCGTGCGGACCGAATCGGGGTCGCGCCTGGTGAACACCCCGACGAGGCGCATGTCGGGATTCAGGGCGATGGATCGCTCGACCCCGCGCCCGAGATTGCCGTAGCCGACGATGCCGATGCGCAGCTGTGCGTTCATGGTGCTCTCTTCTGTAGCGCGCGAGCGCGGTCTGTCCGTGGGGGAGTCTCAGCCCTCGAGGTCGTCGACCCCGGGCATCCAGCTGTGCGAGCCGCGGTGCCAGCCGCGCTTGCGCGCGATCTTCTGCACCGTCTTCGCGTCCGAGTCGCCGAGGCGATCGACGTAGAGCACGCCGTCGAGGTGGTCGAACTCGTGCTGCATGATGCGCGCCCGCCAGCCGTCGACCTCGATGCGCACGTCGCGGCCCTCGAGATCCGTGCCCGTGACGAGCACGCGGTCCGAGCGGCGCAGCGCGAAGCGCTCACCGGGGAACGACAGGCAGCCCTCGGATTCCTCTTCGGGGTCGGGGGAACCGGGCTCGAGAGGGGTCATCCACAGCACGGGGTTGATGATCTCCCCGCGCCAGGGGTTCTCGTCATCGTCGACGTAGGAGTAGACGTAGATGCGCAGGCCCACGCCCACCTGTGGCGCCGCCAGCCCGACGCCGGGAGCGGCCTCCATCGTCTCGTACATGTCGGCGACGAGCGTGCGGATCTCGTCGGTCACCTCGCCCACCTCGCTCGCGGGTGCGTGCAGAACAGGATCGCCCATGATGCGAATCGGAAGAACAGCCACGCCACAACCCTAACGGGCGGGAAGCGGCAGGTAGGGTGAGACGGTGCAGCATGGGGCGGACTTCGCAGGGAACGTGAGCGATCAGCTTGTCGGGGTGTTCCAGAACCCCGCTCTGCTGTTCGGCATCCCGCTGGCTCTGGCCGGAGCGGTCTTCATGTCGCTCGGTGCGCAGTACCAGCATCGCGGCGTCGAGAAGGTGGAGCGGCTCAGCGGCACGCAGGGCGCGACCGGTCTCAGCGGCGCACAGCTGAAGGGGCTGCTCACACGCCCGTCGTGGATCATCGGGACCCTGATGCTGGCCCTGGCGATCGTGTGCCAGCTCAGCGCCATCGCCATCGCCCCGCTGATCGTCGTGCAGCCGCTCGGTGCGATCGCGCTCGTGGTGACCACTCTTCTGAACGCGCGGATCTCCGGTCACACCCCGACCCGGCAGTCGCTGATCGCGATCGGCGCGTGTCTCGGCGGCATCTTCCTGTTCGTCGTGTTCGCCGCGCTCTACGCGACCGAACGACCGATCAGCAACGACGACCTCTTCATGATCCTCACGATCCTGCTGGTCGTGATCATCGCCCTCGGCGCGTGCTGGCTGATCCTGCGTCGCCGCATGCGCGCCCTGTTCTACGTCACCGGCGCCGGCATCCTGTACGGCTTCGTCGCCACGCTCGCCAAGGCGGTCATCAGCCGCATCCAGGCCGGCGACTTCGAGTGGCTCACCGTGGTCTGCGTGATCGCCCTGATCGCCGCCGCCGCCGTCGGCGCGTACTTCGTGCAGACCGCCTACAGCTCGGGGCCGCCCGACCTCGTCATCGCCGGCCTCACGGTGATCGATCCGATCGTGGCCGTGCTCATCGGCGCGCTCGTGCTCGGGGAGGCCGCGGCCGCTCCGCTGTGGGTCGTGATCCTGTTCGTCGTCGCCGGAGCGATCGCCATCTGGGGCGTGTTCAGCCTGGCGCGGTACCACCCGCAGGTGCTCAGCGGCAGCCAGGAGCTCGGCATCCGCCGGGGCAGCGACCCGGGCACGGGTTCAGCGTCCGCGCAGAACTGACCCGCAGCAGGCACGGCCGGCCGGACCGGCCGGGCTCAGTAGTCCCGGTCGATGAGCTCGGGCGAGACCTCCGCTGCGGCGGCCTCGTCGACGAAGAACACCGTGCGGCGGCGCCCTTTCGCGCCCGCCGCCGGCACACTGGCGTAGCTTGCGCCGGCGAGGGCGAGACCGAGAGCGGATGCCTTGTCGGCACCGGTCAGCACCAGCCAGACGCGCTTGGCTGAATTCAGCACCGGACGGGTCAGCGTGACGCGTTCCGGCGGCGGCTTGGGCGAGTTGCGCACCGGCAGCGCCGCGGCGTCTGTCACGGTCACCTCGGGGCGATCGGGGAACAGCGAGGCGATGTGCCCGTCGGGTCCGACGCCGAGGAAGCAGACCGCGAACGACGGCCACTCGTCGTGCACGCTGGCGAAGCGGGCGAGCTCGGCGGCGTACGCCTGGGCCGCCTCGTCGAGGGTGACGCCGTCGCTGGGGGCGGCGACCTCGTGCACGTTCTCGGCCGGTACGGGGATGTGATCGAGCAGCGCACGCCGCGACTGCAGCGAATTGCGGTCGGGGTCGTCGCGCTCGACGAAGCGCTCGTCACCCCACCAGAAGTGCACCAGCGACCAGTCGATGTCCGCCGAACGGGGGTCCTCTGCGGTCGCCGCGAGCACGGCCCCGCCCATCGAACCACCCGTGAGGCACACGTGCGCGATGCGGCCGTTGCGGGTGCGGGCCTGAAGGCGGGTGATGAAGCGGTCTGCCACGCGCGCCGCGAGATCGGCGGGAGTGGGCTCGACGACCACGGTCTTCGTCGTTCCCTGGACCTTCACGCCGATCACGCTCCCTGCTCGGGCGGGCCGAGGTGCGACCAGCCCTCGGTGATGACACGACCATAGAGCAGATCCGCGTCGAGGCGGCGCAGCTCCTCGGCGAGGCACTCGCGCAGCGTGCGCCGCGGCAGGTGCAGCTCGTGGTCGGGCTGGCCGGGCTGGGTCAGCACGGCGACGCCGGGTGAGGGCCGCTCGAGCAGGATGTCGCCGCTGGCGCGGGTGAGGCGCACCGACTTGATGCCCTCCTCCCACTCGCTCGGATCCTCGTACGACCACGTCACGGGCACATCGAGCGCCATCTGCAGCCATGCGGCCAGCAGCGCGGTCGACGGCGACGCCGCGGCGCCGCGCACCTCGGCGCCGACCACGTCCTCGAAGGGCGGCTGGTCGAGCACGGCTGCGAGCTGTTCGCGCCAGTGCGTGAGGCGGGTCCAGGCGAGGTCCGTGTCGCCGGGGGCGTGGGTGCGGCCCAGCAGGGTCAGGCGGTCGCGCACATCGGAGCTCGTGGCCGCGTCGGTGATGCGGCGCTGCGCGATCCGCCCGAGAGGGGAATCCGCGGCATCCAGCGGCGCTTCGTCCGGCCACCACGCGACAACGGGGGCATCCGGCAGCAGGAGTCCGGTGACCAGGCTCTCGGCGTTGCTCGCCGCGTCGCCGAAGGCTCGCAGCACCACCACCTCGCTCGCTCCGGCATCGCCGCCGACGCGGATCTGCGCGTCCAGTCGGGCCTCGCCGTCGCCGAGGGTGAGGACGATCACGCGCATCGGGTGCTCGCGGGATGCGTCGTTGGCCGCCTCGATCGCCTCTTCGGCGACCCCGTTGCGGGCGGCGATGATCAGGGTCAGCACACGACCGAGGGCGACGGCGCCGCCCTCTTCGCGCACCTTGACGAGCTGCTTGGCGACCTGACTGATCGTCGTGTCGGGAATGTCGATGATCACGGGCGTCTCCAGACTCGTCCGTCGCGGGCAAGGAGGTCATCGGCCGAGGCAGGGCCCCAGGAGCCGGGGGCGTACTGTTCGGGCTGCTCGTCCAGAGATGCCCAGTACTGCTCGATCGGGTCGAGGATCTTCCACGACAGCTCGACCTCCTCGTGCCGGGGGAAGAGCGGGGGATCGCCGAGGAGCACGTCGAGGATGAGGCGCTCGTACGCCTCGGGGCTCGCCTCGGTGAAGGCGTGGCCGTACCCGAAGTCCATGGTCACGTCGCGCACCTGGGTTCCGGCGCCGGGGACCTTCGAGCCGAAGCGGATCGTGACGCCCTCGTTCGGCTGCACGCGGATGACCAGGGCGTTCTGGCCGATCTCCGACGCGCGGCCCATCAGATGGTGCGGCGCGCGCTTGAAGACGATCGCGATCTCGGTGACCCGGCGTCCCAGGCGCTTGCCGGTGCGGAGGTAGAACGGCACACCTGCCCAGCGGCGGTTGGCGATCTCGAGCTTGAGGGCCGCGTACGTCTCGGTGGTCGACTGGGGGTTCATCCCCTCCTCTTCGAGGAAGCCGTTCACCTTCTCGCCGCCCTGCCACCCGCCGGCGTACTGGCCGCGTGCGGCCGCCAGCGACAGATCCTCCGGGAGCTGGACCGCCTCGAGGACCTTCTCCTTCTCGGCGCGAAGATGCTCGGCCGACAGGCTGATCGGCTCCTCCATCGCCGTCAGGGCGAGAAGCTGCAGCAGGTGGTTCTGGATCACGTCGCGTGCCGCGCCGATGCCGTCGTAGTAGCCCGCGCGGCCGCCCACGCCGATGTCCTCGGCCATGGTGATCTGCACGTGATCGATGTGGTTGCGATTCCAGATCGGCTCGTACAGCTCGTTCGCGAAGCGCAGCGCGAGGATGTTCTGCACCGTCTCCTTGCCGAGGTAGTGGTCGATGCGGAAGATCGAGTCGGCGGGGAAGGCGACCTCGAGCGCGCTGTTGAGGGCCCGAGCCGACTCCAGGTCGTCGCCGAACGGCTTCTCGATCACGACGCGGCGCCAGCAGGTGTCGTCGTCGCTGTCCTCGCCGACCAGGCCGGATTCCTTCAGCTGGCGCGCCACCGTCGGGAAGTCCTTCGGGGGGATCGACAGGTAGAAGGCGTGGTTGCCCATGGTGCCGCGCTCGACGTCGAGCGTCTCGACGGTCTCGCGCAGCCGTGCGAACGACTGCGGGTCGTCGAACGTGCCCTGCACGAACCGGATGCCCTGCAGCAGCTGCTGCCAGGTCTCCTCGCGGAACTCGGTGCGCGAGTGCTGCTTCACGGCGTCGTACACGACCTTCGCGAAGTCCTGGTCCTCCCAGTCGCGCCGGGCGAAGCCGACGAGGGCGAAACCGGGCGGCAGCAGGCCGCGGTTGGCGAGGTCGTACACGGCGGGCATGAGCTTCTTGCGCGACAGATCGCCGGTCACGCCGAAGATCACCAGGGCGCTCGGGCCGGCGATGCGATTCAGGCGGCGATCATCAGGGTCGCGGAGGGGGTTGTGTCCGCGGGAGACGGTGGCAGTCATCGGTGGGGGATATCTCCAAGTCGTGAGGATGAGCTCACTGAGCGGCTTCGAAGAGCGCCAGCACGTCATCCACGGCGTCTGTGATGGTCAGGGTGACGACCGGGCGACCGAGACCGGAGAGCACGGCCGCGTCGCCCGCAGCCTGTGCCTCGATCAGCTGCCCGAACGTGAACGGGCGCCCGGGGATCTCCAGATCCACGTCGGTGCGCTCGGTGATCTGCAGGAACACGCCCTGGGCCGGGCCGCCCTTGTGGTACTGGCCCGTCGAATGCAGGAAGCGGGGCCCCCAGCCGAACGTGGTCGGACGTCCGGAGTCGGCGGCCACCATCTCGCGCAGCCCCGAGAGCTGGGGCATGTCGTTGCGGTCGACGTACGCGTGGATCGCCACGTATCCGTCGGCGCCGAGCCGCTCCCACAGGGCGTCGAGCACACCGGCGAGCGTACCCGAGCGCAGCAGCCCCGGATCCGACGCCCGCACCTCGATGCCGCTCTCGACGAATGCCGCCGTGGTCGCCTCCGGTCGCGCGTCGAGGAGACCGCGTGCGGCCGTCTTCGCGGCCTCGACATCGGGCTGGTCGAACGGATTGATGCCGAGCAGACGGCCGGCGATCGCCGTGGCGTACTCCCAGAGCAGGAACTGCGCGCCGAGCGTGCCGCTGACGAGGATCTCGCCGTGGTGGCGCAGGTGGAACTCGTCGGCGTCGTCGACGAGTCGCACGATCTGCAGATCGGCGGGCGCAGTCTCCACCTCGGGGGAGACGGGCAGCAGCACGACGGGGAGGATGCCGGTGCCGGCCTTCCCGGTGGATTCGGCGATGAGCTGCTCGATCCAGTCGGGAAGCCCCTCGATGTGGGTGCCGTCGCTGATGAGCGCGAGCTTGTCGCGGCGGGGCTCCGTGCCCACGATGGCGGCGGCAAGTCGCAGCGCCGGGTTCTCGGTCGAGTCGACGGCGAACTGCAGCATCGATGCCTCCGCCTCATCGAGCAGCTCGGCGATGTCGGCGCCGGCGAGACCGGCCGGCACCAGGCCGAATGCGGTGAGCGCGGAGTACCGGCCCCCGACGTTCGGGTCGGCGGTGAAGACGCGGTATCCGGCCTCCCGCGCCGATTCCTCCAGCGGGGATCCGGGATCGGTGACGACCACGATGCGCTCGGCCGGGTCGATGCCGAGGTCGCTGAAGGCGGCCTCGAAGGCGCGGCGCTGCGAGTCCGTCTCGATGGTGGACCCGGACTTCGACGACACGACGAGTGCCGTGCGGGCGAGGCCCTCGTCGATCCCGCGCAGCACCTGCGCGGGTGCCGTGCTGTCGAGGATGGTCAG
The DNA here is from genome assembly GCF_001878835.1 of Microbacterium sp. AR7-10. NCBI lineage: Bacteria > Bacillati > Actinomycetota > Actinomycetes > Micrococcales > Microbacteriaceae > Microbacterium > Microbacterium sp. AR7-10. The sequence continues at coordinate 11,992 of NZ_MJIR01000059.1, forward strand.
CGGCACGCCCGCGGTGTTCGCGATGACCTCGGGGGCGAGCGACGACCCGCCCATGCCGGCCAGCACGATGCGGTCGATCCCGCGCGCGCGGAGATCGTCGCGCAGTGCGACGATCTCCGCGACGAGCGGACGCGAGTTCGAGACGGCGTCGACCCAGCCGAGGCGAACGGACGCCTCGGCTGAGGCATCCGGACCCCACAGGTCGTTGTCGGCTGCGGTGACACGTGAGGCGACGAGGTCGTCGACCAGCCCCGGCACGAGCTGCTCGACGGCGGCCTGAGCCGCCTGCGACACGTGCACCGAGACGGTCATCGTGCGGCGTCCAGGACCCCTGCGACGCTCTCGAGCAGGCCGTGCCACGAGTCGATGAACTTGGCCACGCCCTCCTCCTCGAGCACGCGGGTGACGTCGTCGAAGTCGACGCCGACGGCCTTCAGGTTCGCCATCACCTCGTGCGATTCGGCGTAGGTCGAGGTGATCGTGTCGCCGGTGACCTCGCCGTGGTCGAAGGTCGCCTCGAGCGTCTTCTCGGGCATCGTGTTCACGACGCCGGGAGCGACGAGCTGGGTCACGTAGAGCGTGTCGGGCAGGTTCGGGTCCTTGACGCCGGTCGACGCCCACAGCGGCCGCTGCAGGTTGGCACCCAGGGCGATGAGATCCTGAGCGCGCTTCTCGGCGAACTTCTTCTCGAACAGCTCGTAGGCGAGGCGGGCGTTGGCGAGCCCCGCCTTGCTCTTCAGGGCCAGCGCCTCCTCGGTGCCGATCTCCTCCAGACGCTTGTCGGTCTCGGTGTCGACGCGAGACACGAAGAACGAGGCGACCGAGTGGATGCTCGACAGGTCGAAGTCGGCGGAGTGCGCGCGCTCGAGGCCCGTCAGGTACGCGTCGATGACCTCTTCGTACCGCTCCAGGCTGAAGATCAGGGTGACGTTCACACTGATGCCGGTGGCGATCGCCTCGGTGATCGCGGGAAGACCGGCCTTGGTGGCGGGGATCTTCACCAGCAGGTTGGGGCGGTCGATCTTCTGCCACAGCTCCTTGGCCGACGCGACCGTGCCCTCGGTGTCGTGCGCGAGGTCGGGGGAGACCTCGATCGAGACGCGTCCGTCGACGTGGTTCGTCGCCTCCCACACCGGGCGGAAGACGTCCAGCGCGTCGGCCACATCCTGGGTGGTGGCGGCGAAGATCGCCTCTTCGGCGGATGCCCCCGCCGCGGCGAGCTCGCGGGTCTGCTCGTCGTAGGAGGTGTCGTTCTTGTCCATCAGCGCGGTGGCGAAGATGGTCGGGTTCGTGGTGACGCCGACGACGTTGCGGCTGTCGATCAGCTGCGCGAGGTTGCCGGAGCTGATGCGCGTGCGCGACAGATCATCGAGCCAGATGCTGACGCCGGCCTGCGCGAGGTTCTCGGTGGGGGTGCTCATGTCTCTCGTTCTCCTTCTGCAGCGCTCAGCGCGCTGCGTCGGCGATGGTCTCGCGTGCGGCCGAGACGACCGCCTCGGCGGTGACGCCGAACTTCTCGAACAGGGTCTTGTAGTCGGCCGACGCGCCGAAGTGGTCGATGCCGATCGAGCGACCGCGGTCGCCCACGATTCCGCGCCAGCTGGCGACGGAGCCCGCCTCCACCGAGACGCGCGCGGTGATCGACGCCGGCAGCACCGACTCGCGGTACGCCTCGTCCTGCTCGGCGAACCACTCCAGCGAGGGGGCCGAGACGACGCGCGCGCCCACGCCCTCCGCGGCGAGCGTCTCGCGCGCGGCGACCGCGAGCTGCACCTCGGAGCCGGTGGCGATCAGGATCACGTCCGGCGTGCCGTTCGGCGCCTCGGCGAGCACGTAGGCGCCCTTGGCGGTGTGCGCCGCCGAGGCGAACGTGTCGCCCGAGGCCTCGCCGTCGCCGCGCTCGAAGACGGCGATGTTCTGCCGCGTCAGGGCGATGCCGGCCGGGCCGCCGTGACGGCAGAGCAGCTCGAGCCACGCGGCGGCGGTCTCGTTGGCGTCGGCGGGGCGCACCACGGTGAAGTTCGGGATCAGTCGCAGCGACGCGAGCTGCTCGATCGGCTGGTGGGTCGGGCCGTCCTCGCCGAGGGCCACCGAGTCGTGGGTCCAGACGAAGATGCTCGGCACGTTCATCAGGGCGGCCAGACGCACGGCCGGGCGCATGTAGTCGCTGAAGATGAGGAACGTGCCGCCGAACGCGCGGGTGGGCCCGTGCAGCACGATGCCGTTGATGATCGCGCCCATCGCGTGCTCGCGGATGCCGAAGTGCAGCACCCGTCCGTAGGGGGCGCCCTTCCACTCGTGCGTCGACCACTCCGTCGGGATGAACGACGGGGCGCCCTTGATGGTCGTCAGGTTCGACTCGGCCAGGTCGGCCGAACCACCCCACAGCTCGGGGAGCTGGGCGGCGAGAGCGTTGATGACCTGTCCGGATGCCGCTCGGGTCGAGACGTCCTTGCCGGCTTCGAAGACCGGCAGGGCGTCGGCGATGCCCTCGGGCAGCTCGTGCGCCTCGAGACGGTCGAGCAGCGCCTTGCGCTCGGGGTTCGCCTCGGCCCAGGCGTCGAACGACTTCTGCCACTCGGCACGCGCCTCGGCCGCCCGCTGCGCGAGTTCCCGGGTGTGCGCGATGACGTCGTCGGCGACGGCGAAGTGCTGCTCCGGGTCGAACCCGAGCACCTTCTTCGTCGCGGCCAGCTCGTCGGCGCCCAGCGCGGAGCCGTGGATCTTGCCGGTGTTCTGCTTGCCGGGGGAGGGCCAGCCGATGATCGTCTTCAGGATGATCAGCGAGGGCTTGGACTGCTCGCCCTGCGCCGCGGCGATCGCGGCGTGCAGCTCGGCGACGTCCTCGACGTACTCGCCGGTCTTCTTCCAGTCGACGGTCTGCACGTGCCAGCCGTACGCCTCGTAGCGAGCGGCCACGTCCTCGGTGAAGGCGACATCGGTGTCGTCCTCGATCGAGATCTGGTTGGAGTCGTAGATCGCGATGAGGTTGCCCAGCTGCTGGTGGCCGGCCAGCGAGGACGCCTCGCTGGTCACGCCCTCCTGCAGGTCGCCGTCACCGGCGATCACGTAGACGAAGTGGTCGAACGGGCTCGTGCCGGCGGCGGCATCCGGGTCGAACAGCCCGCGCTCGTACCGGGCGGCGTACGCGAAGCCGACAGCTGACGCGAGGCCCTGACCGAGGGGACCGGTGGTGATCTCGACGCCCTTGGTGTGCCCGTACTCAGGGTGCCCAGGGGTCTTCGAACCCCAGGTGCGCAGCGACTCGAGGTCTTCGAGCTCGAGTCCGAAGCCGCCGAGGTACAGCTGCACGTACTGCGTGAGCGAGGAGTGGCCGACCGACAGGATGAAGCGGTCACGGCCGAGCCAGTCGGTGTCGGTGGGGTCGTGACGCATCACGCGCTGGTAGAGGAGGTACGCCGCGGGAGCGAGGCTCATCGCCGTGCCGGGGTGGCCGTTGCCCACCTTCTCGACAGCATCCGCCGCGAGCACCCGGGCGGTGTCCACCGCTCGTCGGTCGATCTCATCCCAGTGCAGTTCTGCCACAGCCATACTCCTTTAGACGCTCGGGGACGCTCCCGCATTCCTGCGCCTTCCTCGTCTTCACGGAGTGGATGTGCACAGCAGCGGGTGCGCGAGTGGGTTTCAGCATAGCGGTGCGCACACGACGGGTCGGCGTGTGTTGCACGCGACGGCACGGCCGCGGCAGACCCCCTTCGGCGCGGGTTCTGAGCGGCGTGCCGAGTCACCCGCCGAAGGCCGGGCTCGACACGCCTGGTGGCATAGAATGGGGGCACATCCGCCATGTATAAGGAGGGGATCGCGATCTCGACGACATCGCAGACCGCCGCGATTCATCACTCGCTCGGTCAGAGGATCCGCGGTTACATCGCCCTCACCAAGCCTCGCGTACTCGAGCTTCTGCTCGTCTCCACCGTTCCGGTGATGTTCCTGGCCGAGGGCGGGATGCCCGATCTTTGGCTCGTCATCGCGACCGTCATCGGCGGTGCGATGAGCGCATCCTCGGCGGCCTCGTTCAACATGTACCTCGATCGCGACATCGACGTGCACATGAAGCGCACCGAGAACCGGCCGCTCGTGACCGGCGAGGTCTCTCCGCGCGGTGCCCTGGTCTTCTCGTGGGTGCTGGCCGTGGCATCCACCGTCTGGCTGCTGCTCACGACCAACTGGCTCGCCGCGACGCTCTCGGTGATCGCCATCTTCTTCTACGTCGTGATCTACACGATGATCCTCAAGCGCCGCACCGAGCAGAACATCGTCTGGGGCGGCATCGCGGGATGCTTCCCCGTGCTGATCGGCTGGAGCGCCGTCACCGGGTCGCTCGACTGGCCGCCGCTGGTTCTCTTCGTGCTCGTCTTCCTCTGGACGCCGCCGCACTACTGGCCGCTGTCGATGAAGTACAAGGACGACTACGACGACGTCGACGTGCCGATGCTCGGCGTCACCCGGTCGGCCTCGCAGGTGGGTCTGCAGGTCATCCTGTACGCGTGGGCGACCGTCGCGTGCTCGCTGCTGCTCGTGCCCGTCGCGCACATGGGACTCGTCTACACCGTCTCGGCCCTCGTCTTCGGCGGCTGGTTCATCTACGAGTCGCACCGCCTGTACAACCGGGCCGTGCACGGCGACGAGGCGCGGCCGATGCGGGTGTTCCACGCGTCGATCACCTACCTCACCCTGATCTTCGTCGCCGTCGCGGTCGACCCGCTGCTGCCGTTCTGATCCTCCGATCGACATCACGAACAGGCCCCCGCCGGANNTCCGGCGGGGGCCTGTTCGTGGCGGCGAGTCTGGTCAGGCCGCGGGCTTCTTCAGTCTGGTGATGACCACGGTGTACGTCGCGGCAGACAGCGCGGCGAGCACCATGTGGATGCCGACCAGCACCGGGGGCAGACCGGTGCGCGCCTGCAGCACGCCGACGCCGACCTGCACGAGGATCGCGACGACGAGCACGAGCATCCACCGGCGCGGCGGCAGCTTCAGCACCCACGCCGACACGGCCAGGATCAGCACGAGGACTGCCAGCACGTAGCCCGGCCAGGCGTGCACGTGGGCGAGGATGCTGGCGTCGAAGCCCTGCCGCTGGATGTCGATGTCGCCGGAGTGGGGGCCTGAGCCCGTGGTCAGCACGCCGAAGACGATCGTGAGAGCCAGCGCGACACCGGTGAGATGCGCCGTGATCGAGAACCAGGCCGGAACGGCCGGGATGCGCCTGCCCGGCTGCGCGCGCAGGCGCACGAGGAACAGGGCCGTGACGCACACGAGAAGCAGGGACACCGTGTAGTGGAAGCCGACGAGGAACGGGTTGAGGCTGCTGATCACCGCGAAGCCGCCGACGACCGCCTGCGCCATCACGCCCACCAGCACCACCCAGGCCAGGACGGCGAGGTCGCGCCGCTCGGTCGTCTGCCGGAGCGAGTCGACGGCTCCCACCAGCACCGCGAGGAGCAGCACGGCGGACATGAGCGCCGCATCCGGAAGACCCAGCGCGGACGCCGCGATGTACACCGCGACCCCTGCGGCGATGCCGCCGAGCGCGAACCAGACGGCGCGCAGCACCAGTCGGCGTCCGCTGATGACGTGCAGCGTGAGCATGAGCACGGCGAGCGCGAGCAGACCCACGACGCCGGTCATCACCCGATTGCCGAACTCGATCGCCCCGTGCACGCCCTGCACCTCGAGGATCGGCACGAGCGACTCCGGCGTGCACAGCGGCCACTCCGTGCAGCCCAGGCCGGAGCCGGTCAGCCGCACGGCGCCGCCGGTGCCGATGATCAGCACCTCGGCGGCGAACGACAGCCACGCGAAGACGCGCAGCCGTCGGCCGATCGTCGTCGGCAGCCAGGTCAGGGTGTCGCCCGGCGTGCGCCTGCGCGGGAGGGTATCCGTAGCGGCGTTGTGGTTCATGGTGCCTCCGGTTCGCGGAATCGACAGGCGGGCGCGGCCCGCTCGCGAGGCGGAACCTGTAGAATCGGGATTGTGATGAGGGGCGCACACAGCGCGGATTCCCTCACCGACAGTTTAGGCGCGAGTCTCGCGCCGAAGATGAGGGCCCATGAGCGGCATCCTTTTCCCGAAGACTCGACGGGGAACCGGTGTGCCGGGGCGGATGACACCGTCTGGGCCGTGTTGAGGAGAGTGTGTCATGTCGGATGTCCTGATCGACCGCCCGGAACTGGATGGGCTGGGGGTGTACGAGTTCGGCTGGCACGACGCCGATGCCGCCGGAGCCAGCGCGCGCCGCGGTCTCTCCGAGGACGTCGTGCGCGACATCTCCGCTCTCAAGAACGAGCCGGAGTGGATGCTGAAGACCCGCCTCAAGGGGCTGTCGCTGTTCGACCGCAAGCCGATGCCCACCTGGGGTGCGGATCTCAGCGACATCGACTTCGACAACATCAAGTACTTCGTCCGCTCCACCGAGAAGCAGGCGCAGAGCTGGGAAGACCTTCCCGACGACATCAAGAACACCTACGAGCGTCTCGGCATCCCCGAGGCCGAGCGTCAGCGTCTCGTCGCCGGCGTCGCCGCGCAGTACGAGTCCGAGGTCGTCTACCACCAGATCCGTGAGGACCTCGAGGCCCAGGGCGTCATCTTCATGGACACCGACACGGCGCTGCGCGAGCACCCCGAGTTCTTCGAGGAGTACTTCGGCACCGTGATCCCGACCGGCGACAACAAGTTCGCCGCGCTCAACACGGCGGTGTGGTCGGGCGGCTCGTTCGTGTACGTGCCCAAGGGCGTTCACGTCGAGATCCCGCTGCAGGCGTACTTCCGCATCAACACCGAGAACATGGGTCAGTTCGAGCGGACCCTGATCATCGCCGACGAGGACAGCTACGTCCACTACATCGAGGGCTGCACCGCCCCGATCTACAAGTCGGACTCGCTGCACTCGGCCGTCGTCGAGATCATCGTGAAGAAGAACGCCCGCGTGCGCTACACGACGATCCAGAACTGGTCGAACAACGTCTACAACCTCGTCACCAAGCGCGCGGTCGCCCACGAGGGCGCGACGATGGAGTGGGTCGACGGCAACATCGGCTCCAAGGTGACGATGAAGTACCCCTCCATCTACCTGATGGGCGAGCACGCCAAGGGCGAGACCCTGTCGGTCGCCTTCGCCGGTCCCGGTCAGCACCAGGACGCGGGCGCGAAGATGGTGCACATGGCGCCGTACACGCAGTCGTCGATCGTGTCGAAGTCGATCGCCCGCGGCGGCGGCCGCGCCGGGTACCGCGGCGAGGTCCGCGTGGACGCCGCTGCGCACCACTCCGCCAACTCGGTGGTCTGCGACGCGCTTCTCGTCGACACGCAGTCGCGCTCCGACACGTACCCGGCGATCGACATCCGCGTCGACGATGTCCAGCTCGGTCATGAGGCCACGGTCTCGAAGGTCAGCGAGGAGCAGCTCTTCTACCTGCAGTCCCGCGGCATCGAGGAGACCGAGGCGATGGCGATGATCGTGCGCGGGTTCATCGAGCCCATCGCACGCGAGCTGCCCATGGAGTACGCGATGGAACTGAACAAGCTCATCGAGATGGGCATGGAAGGATCGGTCGGCTGATGACGGCCCCCACCCAGGCGCCCGAGCTGGCGCCGCAGACGAACGCGCACATCGACCCTGCCGCGCAGGTCGCGAGCGCCGGCTTCGTGCCGGTGCAGACCCGCTCCGAGCGTCCGAGGTCGTTCGACCCGGACGACTTCGGCGTTCCGACCGGCCGTGAGGTCAACTGGAAGCACACCCCCGTCGCGCAGATGAAGACGCTGTTCGACACCGCAGCCGCGAGCGACGCGGTCACCTACACCTTCAGTCACGAGCAGTACGTCAGCGCGCCGCTCGCGCACGGCGCCTCGCCGCGGGGCGAGTTCTTCGTCCCGGAGGACGTCGTCTCGGCCGTGGCATGGCAGGGTGCGGCCGAGGCGCTGCACCTCAGCATCCCGGCCGATGAGGAGGTCGCAGAGCCGATCGTCGTGACGATCGACGGCAGCGGCGGCCGCGCTGACGCGCACCTCGTGATCGAGGCCGGACGCCACAGCGTCGCCACCGNNCGGTACGGCGGAGTACGCGCAGAACGTCGAGATCATCGTGCGCGACGGCGCGAAGCTCAAGGTCGTGACCGTGCAGCGCTGGGAGGACGACGCGGTGCACGCGGCCGCCCACCAGGCGCGCGTCGACCGCGACGCCGAGCTCACGCACATCGTGGTCAGCCTCGGCGGCGGCGTCGTGCGGGTGAACCCGAACGTCGAGCTCGCGGGCACCGGGTCGCACGGCTACCTGTACGGGCTGTCGTTCGCCGACTCCGGCCAGCACCTGGAGAGCCAGGTCTACCTGCACCACAAGGGTGCGCACACCACGGGCGATGTGCTGTATAAGGGCGCGCTGCACGGTCAGAGCGCGCACAGCGTCTGGATCGGCGACGTGCTGATCGGACCGGACGCGACCGGCACCGACTCGTACGAGGCGAACCGCAACCTCGTGCTCACCGAGGGCGCCCGCGCCGACTCGATCCCGAACCTCGAGATCCAGACCGGCGACATCGCCGGGGCGGGACACGCGAGTGCGACGGGTCGCTTCGACGACGAGCAGCTGTTCTACCTGCAGGCGCGAGGCATCTCCGAGGAGGAGGCGCGCCGCCTGGTCGTGTTCGGCTTCCTCACCGAGGTCGTGCAGCGCATCGGCATCCCGACGCTGCAGGACGAGCTGACCGCCGCGCTCGAGGCCGAGCTCGAGGCGGTGACCCGATGAGCGCACAGCGCGCCTGCAGTGTCAGCGAGCTGGAGCAGGACACGCCGCTGCGCGTCGAGCTCGACGGCATCGCGATCTCGATCGTGAAGGACAGCGACGACGAGATCCACGCGATCGGCGACCGCTGCACGCACGGCGACATCTCGCTCTCCGAGGGGTTCGTGGAAGGCAAGACGCTGGAATGCTGGGCCCACGGCTCGGCGTTCTCGCTCGAGACCGGCCACCCCCTCAACCTCCCCGCTTACGAGCCCGTCCCGGTGTTCGTCGTCGAGATCGACGGTGACGACGTGCTCATCGACCCCACTGTCACTAAGGAAGTCTGAATGTCTGTTCTCGAGATCCGCGACCTGCACGTAACGGTCGAGACCGACCAGGGCGAGACGCCGATCCTCAACGGGATCGACCTCACCATCAAGACCGGTGAGACGCACGCCATCATGGGCCCCAACGGCTCGGGCAAGTCGACGCTCGCCTACACGATCGCCGGCCACCCCAAGTACACCGTCACGCAGGGCACCATCACCTTCGACGGTGCGGACGTGCTCGAGATGAGCGTCGACGAGCGCGCCCGCGCCGGCCTCTTCCTCGCGATGCAGTACCCGGTCGAGATCCCCGGTGTCACGGTCACGAACTTCCTGCGCACCGCCAAGACCGCGATCGACGGCGAGGCGCCCTCGATCCGGCAGTGGACGAAGGACGTCAAGGCGGCCATGTCGAACCTGCGCATGGACCCCAAGTTCGCTCAGCGAAACGTCAACGAGGGCTTCTCGGGTGGCGAGAAGAAGCGTCACGAGATCATGCAGCTCGAGGTGCTCAAGCCGAAGCTCGCCGTTCTCGACGAGACCGACTCCGGTCTCGACGTCGACGCGCTGAAGATCGTCTCCGAGGGCGTCAACCGCGCCAAGGACGCCACGAACCTCGGTGTGCTGCTGATCACCCACTACACCCGCATCCTGCGCTACATCCGCCCCGACTACGTGCACGTCGTCGTCAAGGGACGGATCGTGGAGGAGGGCGGACCCGAGCTCGCCGACCGGCTCGAGGCGGAGGGCTACGATCGCTTCCTCGACCCCGCCGAGCCGATCGAAGCGTAGGCTGGGAGCATGACCGCGACGCTCAGCTCCGAGAAGTTCGACGAGGTCACCGAGGCTCTCAAGGACGTGATGGATCCCGAGCTCGGGATCAACGTCGTCGATCTCGGCCTCATCTACGATCTCTCGTGGGACGACGAGAACGACGCACTCGTGATCCACATGACGCTGACCAGCGCCGGATGCCCGCTCACCGACGTCCTCGAGGAGCAGACCGCCCAGGCGCTGGACTCGGTCGTCGAGCAGTTCCGGATCAACTGGGTGTGGATGCCGCCGTGGGGCCCGGAGCGGATCACGGACGACGGGCGCGACATGATGCGCGCCCTCGGGTTCGCGATCTGAGCTGACGGGCGTCGGCGACTGGGTCGAGGTCGACAAGATCTGCCGACCCACGCTGTAGGTGTCGGCGTGCGCCGCCTGGGATCTTCTCAATACTGTGGGAATCGACAACGTGACAGCCGCTTCGGTGCACGTAACCCACGACCTCGGAGGATCCATGGCTCCCGACCGCCGTCCGCTCAGCGCTGATCTGGCGCGCATCGCCGTCTTCGCCGCACTGGTGATCGTGCTCGGCACGGTGATGGTGCCGCTGCCGAGCGGTGTTCCGATCACCGGTCAGACGCTCGGCGTCATGCTCGCTGGACTCGTGCTCGGCGCGCGCCGTGCGCCGCTGTCGGTGCTGCTCATGCTCGCACTCGCGGCGATCGGACTCCCGGTGCTGGCCGGGGGACGCGGTGGGCTCGGAGCCTTTGTCGGGCCGACCGCCGGATACATGGCGGGCTGGGTCGTCGGGGCGGTCGTGATCGGCCTGATCGCGCACAGTGGGCGCTTCACCTGGTGGCGTGCGGCCACCGGATCCCTCGTCGGCGGCATCATCGTCGTCTACCTCTTCGGGATCCCGGTGCAGGCCGCTGTCACCGGCGTGCCGCTCGACCTGACGGCGCTGTCGACCGTCGCCTTCCTTCCCGGCGACCTGATCAAGGCGACGCTGGCGACCGTGCTCGCGGTCGCGCTCCGCCGGGCGTACCCCCGGGCCTTCCCGGCGGGAGTCGGCGCGCCTGCGCGAGCTGTCGGCGCCACTCCCGTCCCCGCGCGGTGACAACCGCTCACATCGCCTTCGACGACGTGTCCTACGTCGTCGACGATGCTCCGATCCTGCGTGGCGTCACGACCCGGTTGACCGCGTCACGCACGGCGGTGATCGGCGCCAACGGCTCGGGGAAGTCGACGTTCGCCCGCATGATCAACGGGCTGCGTCAGCCGACCTCCGGCTCCGTCCGCGTGCTGGGACTCGACCCGGCGGCCGATGCCGCGAGGGTGCGCTCGCGGGTGGGCTTCGTGTTCACCAACCCCGAGGCTCAGATCCTCATGCCGACACCAGCCGAGGATCTCGCGCTCTCTCTCGGCTCCCTGTCGCGAGCGATGCGCACGCTGCGCGTCGAGCAGATCCTCGAGCAGTACGGGCTGGCCGGGCGGGGCGATCAGCCCGTCTCCGAGCTCTCGGGCGGCCAGCGACAGCTGCTGGCGCTAGCTGCGGTGCTGTGCACCGATCCCCGGCTGGTCGTCGCGGATGAGCCGACCACGCTGCTCGATCTGCGCAACGCCCGCCGGATCGCCGACCTGCTGCTCACGCTGCCGGTGCCGGTCGTGATCGTCACACACGATCTGGAGCTGGCGGCGCGCTGCGACGCGGCGGTGCTCTTCGACGGCGGGCGCCTGGTCGAGACGGGGGAGCCGCCAGCCGTGATCGAGACGTATCGGCGGATCAGCGCGTGATCTCCCTGTATCGGGCCGGCGACAGCATCCTGCACCGGATCCCCGCCGGGTGGAAGCTTCTCGCGCTGGCGATCTGCGCGCTGGCCATCTCGATCACGCGTCTGCCCACGACCGGGACCATCGTGCTGCTCGGTGCGGCCACGACCGTGCTGCTCTCGACCGGCGCGGGCCTGCGGGGGACAGCTCTGGCCTGGTGGCGGCTGCGCTGGCTGATCGTCGTGCTGGGCGGCGCGCTGGTCGTCTTCGTCGACGTCACCGCCGCGGTGCAGAGCACCGGCCGGGTGGTGGCCATGCTCCTGCTGGCGGAGGCGGTGACGAGGACCACCAGGACGGGCGACCTGCTCGACGTGCTGCGCCGGCTGTTCCGGCCGCTGCGCGTGTTCGGCGTGGATCCTGAGACCCCGGCTCTCGCCGTCTCGCTGACGATCACGATGGTGCCCGTGCTCGCCGGCCTCCTCGAGCAGGTGCGCGACGCGCAGCGCGCGAGGGGAGTGCGGCTCGGTGTGCGGGCCGCCGTGCCCCTGCTCGTGCTCGCGATGAAGCACGCCGACGACGTGGGCGATGCGCTCACCGCCCGAGGGCTCGCCCGCTGACCTCACGGGCCGGCCGTGGGGCGGGGGCGCGGGCGTCCTCCCATCCTGAAAGGCCCCGCATCGCCCGCGAACTATACTGGGAGGCTGGCCCCTCGGCCGCTCTCCCCTCTACGAACGGATACCGCTGTGCTCGCCGTGCATGACCTCGAGATCCGCGTCGGAGCACGTGTGCTCATGTCGGACGTCTCGTTCCGGGTCGCCGCCGGCGACAAGATCGGCCTCGTCGGCCGCAACGGCGCCGGCAAGACCACCCTGACGAAGGTGCTCGCCGGCGACGTGCTGGCCTCCGAGGGCAAGGTCACACGATCGGGCGAGATCGGGTACCTCCCGCAGGATCCGCGCATCGGCGACCCTGAGATGCTCGCCAGGACCCGCATCCTCGATGCGCGCGGTCTGGGCACGATCCAGCTCGGCATCGCCACGGCCTCGCACGACATGGCATCCGATGATACGAAGATCGCCGAGCGCGCCATGCGCAAGTTCGCCAACCTCACCGAGCGGTTCGAGGCGCTCGGAGGCTATGCGGCCGAGGCCGAGGCGGCGTCCATCGCCAACAACCTCTCGCTGCCCGATCGCATCCTCGATCAGCCGCTGAGCACGCTCTCCGGCGGCCAGCGTCGAAGGATCGAGCTCGCCCGCATCCTGTTCTCCGACGCCGACACGATGATCCTCGACGAGCCCACCAACCACCTCGACGCCGACAGCGTGGTGTGGCTGCGCGAGTTCCTGAAGAACTACAAGGGCGGGCTCATCGTGATCAGCCACGATGTCGAGCTCGTCGGCGAGACGGTCAACCGCGTGTTCTACCTCGACGCGAACCGCCAGGTCATCGACATGTACAACATGAACTGGAAGAACTACCTGCGCCAGCGGGTGGCGGATGAGGAGCGCCGCAAGAAGGAGCGCGCCAACGCCGAGAAGAAGGCCACCCAGCTGCAGCTGCAGGCCGCGCGGTTCGGCGCCAAGGCGTCGAAGGCCGCCGCGGCGCACCAGATGGTCGCGCGCGCCGAGAAGCTGCTGTCGGGCCTCGACGAGGTGCGTCAGGTCGACCGGGTCGCGAAGCTGCGCTTCCCCAAGCCCGCGCCGTGCGGGAAGACGCCGCTGATGGCATCCGGGCTGTCGAAGTCGTACGGCTCGCTCGAGATCTTCACCGACGTCGATCTCGCTATCGACCGCGGCTCGAAGGTCGTCGTGCTGGGGCTGAACGGTGCGGGCAAGACCACGCTGCTGCGTCTGCTCGCCGGCGTCGACCAGCCCGACACGGGTCAGCTCGAGCCAGGCCACGGCTTGAAGATCGGCTACTACGCGCAGGAGCACGAGAACCTCGACGTGAAGCGGTCGGTGCTGGAGAACATGATCTCCGCGGCCCCCGATCTGAACGAGACCGAGGCGCGCAAGGTGCTCGGATCCTTCCTCTTCACCGGTGACGACGTGCACAAGCCCGCCGGCGTGCTCTCGGGCGGCGAGAAGACTCGTCTGTCGCTGGCGACGCTGGTCGTGTCGGCGGCGAACATGCTGCTGCTCGACGAGCCGACGAACAACCTCGACCCCGCCTCCCGCGAGGAGATCCTGGGCGCGCTCGCGCACTACGAGGGAGCGGTCGTGCTCGTCTCGCACGACCCCGGTGCGGTGGCGTCGCTCAATCCCGAGCGCGTGCTGATCCTGCCCGACGGCGTCGAGGACATCTGGAGCAAGGAGTACCAGGACCTCATCGAGCTCGCCTGAGGCGCTCGCCTGCGGCGCTGACCGCTGCGGGTCAGCGTGTCGCGGAGTCGAGCAGCGCGTCCTCGTCGTCGGCGTCCCGGTCGCGGCGACGCGGCTGGCGGGTCGGCAGCTCTCCGGCATCCTCCTTCGCCTTCACGATCTCGATGCGGATGACGTAGCCGATGAAGGCGAAGCCCATCACCGCGAACAGGATCCACTGGATCGCGTACGACAGATGCGGGCCGGGGTCGTCGGTGGGGGAGGTGAACCCGCCCAGAGCGGATGCCGCGGCCGGATCCTCGGAGACGAGCTGTCCGTAGGCGCTCGTCACGAGCGCCGGATTCACCCGCTCGGCGATCGTGGGGAGATGGATCGTGGGCACCTGTCCCGCCGGCGCACTGCGACCCGACGAGGGCAGGCGCTCGCCCGGACGCAGCCGCACCACCACGGTGCTCTCGCCCGCGGGGGGCGCGGGAACCGTCTTCGGAACGGCGTCCTCGCCCGACGAGATCCAGCCGCGGTCGACCAGCAGGACCAGGCCGCTCTCATCCCGGAAGGGCACCAGCACCTCGAACGCGCTCGTGCCGCCGTGCGGACGGTTGCGCACGAGAAGCTGCTGGTCGGCGAGGTACTCCCCGCGCAGCAGCACCGGATGCCACTCGTCGGCCGGCGCGAGCGCTGCGTCGTCACCGAGCAGCTCGGCGACGGGCACCGGCTCCGCGTCGTAGTTGCGCTCGACCAGCGCGATCTGCTCCGCACGCGCCTCGTTGCGGTCGAACTGCCACTGCGACAGGAAGGCGCATGCGATCGCGAAGCCGATCGCGACGAGCAGGTATATGCCCCAGCGCATCAGACGGCTCACGCGGGCATCCCCTCGTGCACGGTGACGGGGAAGTCCCTCGCCCGGAGATAGTCGCTCAGGAACCCCACGTGCGCGTCGCAGGCGAGCCAGATCTTGCGTCGGTCCTCGGCGTGGATGCGCGGGTTGCGCCAGACGATGTGGTGGGTGGCGCGTTCTCGGCATTCCGCCCGCGCGCACTCGAGCTCGGCTGTCATCGCTCGCCGGCCTCGCGGTCGCCCGGTCTCTCGATGATGGTGATGACGTCCGGATCCGCGCCGGTGGGTGCGGGGGCGGAGGCGCGTGGCGCTTCGAGCTGCGTGACCGGCGACTCGACGGTGCTGGAGGTGCTGTCGCTGCCCGCGTTCGCGTAGACGACGGCGATGTACGGGAGGAAGATCGCGGCGACGGCGAACGCCCACGTCCACCACCCGAGCGGCTGCACGAGCACCATGAGCAGGAAGCAGACCGTGCGGATGATCATCGTCAGCGCGTACCGGCGCACGCGGTGGTCCGCCTCGGCCTGCGGCGACTGCGGCAGGGAGGTGACAGCGGGGGCGCGGCGCTTCTCTTTCACGGTGCTTCCAGCCTACGCCGCGCGCGGCATGCCGGACGCCGCTCGGCGGGCCGCGCGCGGCAGGACGTGGTCGGTAGGATGGCGTGCGATCCGATCCCCAGTCAGGAGCCCTACATGAGCGCTGAGCGCGTCGTCCTCGTCACCGGCGGAAACCGCGGCATCGGCCGTGCCATCGCCGAACGCTTCGTCCGCGACGGATACCGCGTCGCGGTCACGGCACGCAGCGGCGAGGGCCCCGAGGGCACTCTGACCGTGCGTGCCGACGTCACCGACGCCGCCGCCATCGACGCGGCGTTCACCGAGGTCGAGCAGCAGCTCGGACCGGTCGAGATCGTCGTCGCCAACGCCGGGATCACCAAGGACACCCTTCTGATGCGCATGAGCGAGGACGACTTCGACAGCGTCGTGGCGACCAACCTCGGCGGCACCTTCCGGGTCGTCAAGCGCGCCTCGAAGGGCATGCTGCGCGCGCGCTTCGGACGCGTCATCCTGATCTCCAGTGTCGTCGGCCTGTACGGCTCGGCAGGGCAGGTCAACTACTCGGCCTCCAAGAGCGCGCTGGTCGGCTTCGCCCGCTCGCTCACCCGGGAGCTGGGCGGTCGCGGCATCACCGCGAACGTGGTCGCACCGGGGTTCATCGAGACCGACATGACGGCGCAGCTGCCCGAGGACACGCAGAAGCAGTACAAGGCGAGCATCCCTGCAGGCCGTTTCGCGACGCCGGACGAGGTGGCCGGTGCGGTCGTGTGGCTCGCGGGCGACGACGCGGCCTACATCTCGGGAGCCGTCATCCCGGTCGACGGCGGGCTCGGCATGGGGCACTGAGCCCGGCCGGCGCGGACCGGGACTAGCGGCCCCCTCAGGGCAGCAGCGGGATGATCTCGGACAGATCCTGCGGCCCGACGACGAGCGACGCCGCCGCGCGCACGGCGGGCTTGGCGTTGAACGCGATCCCGAGCCCTGCCACGGCCATCATCGTGAGATCGTTCGCGCCGTCCCCGATCGCGATCGTCGCGTGCGGTGCGACGCCCAGTTCAGCGGCCCAGCTCTGCAGCGACGCCGCCTTCGCGTCGGCGTCGACGATCTCCCCGTCGACGGCGCCGGCGAGCACGTCGCCCTCGAGCAGAAGCCGGTTCGCCCGCCAGCGATCGACGCCCAGACCCGGTGCGATGTGGTCGAGGATCTCGTGGAACCCGCCGGAGACCACGCCGACGACACCGCCGCGCTCATGCACCGCCGCGGTCAGCTCGCGCACGCCCGGCGTGGGCTCGATCCGGGCGCGCACGCGCTCGAAGGCGGCGGTGGGCACGCCGCGCAGCGCGTCGACACGTGAACGCAGGCTCGTCGCGAAGTCCACCTCACCGCGCATCGCCGCCTCGGTGGCCGCCTGCACCTCGGCGCGGCGACCCGCCTCGTCGGCGAGGAGTTCGATCACCTCATTGCGGATGAGGGTGGAATCGGCATCGAGGACGACGAGGAATCGCGCAGCGGTCACCCGTCGAGCGTAGCGCTCAGCGGGTGACGCGCACGCCCTTGCCGACGACCGTGATGCCCGAGTCGGTCACCGTGAAGCCGCGTTCCAGGTCGCGTTCGCGGTCCACCCCGACCGTCGCGCCGTCCTCGAGGATGACGTTCTTGTCGAGGACCGCGCGACGCACGCGGGACCCGAGCCCCATGTGCACGTTGTCGAGGAGCACCGAGTCGGTGATCGTCGAGCCGCCCAGCGCGACGCCGCGCAGCCCGATCACGCTCCGCTCGATGTGCGTGCCCGAGAGCACCGAGCCCGCGGCGACGATCGAGTCGATCGCGTTGCCGATCCTGCCGACCGCATCCCGCACGAACTTGGCCGGCGGCATGTTGACGTTCTGCGTGCGGATCGGCCAGTCGGTGTTGTACAGGTTGAAGATCGGCAGCGTCGAGATCAGGTCCATGTGGGCGTCGAAGTACGAGTCGATGGTCCCGACATCCCGCCAGTACGAGCGATCCCGCGGCGACGAGCCGGGCACATCGTTCTGCTTCATGTCGTAGTAGCCCGCCTCGCCGCGCTGCACGAAGTAGGGGATGATGTCGCCGCCCATGTCGTGCCCGGATGAGGCGGATTCGCCGTCCGCCTCCACCGCGGCGACGAGCGCGTCGGCGTTGAAGACGTAGTTGCCCATGGAGACGAGCACCTCGTCGGGGGAGTCGGAAAGCCCGACCGGGTCGGCCGGCTTCTCGAGGAAGTCGCGGATGCGTCCGGTGTCGGGATCCGCGTCGATCACCCCGAACTGCGAGGCCAGCGCGATCGGCTGACGGATGCCGGCCACGGTGGCGGGCGCGCCGGACGCGATGTGCGCGTCGATCATCTGCTGGAAGTCCATGCGGTAGACGTGATCCGCGCCGATCACGACGACGATGTCCGGCTTCTCGTCGTTGATGAGGTTGAGGCTCTGCAGGATCGCGTCGGCGGAGCCGGAGAACCAGCGCTTCCCGAGACGCTGCTGGGCAGGAACGGAGGTGACGTACGAGTCGAGCAGCGCCGACATCCGCCAGTTCTGCGAGACGTGCCGGTCGAGGCTGTGCGACTTGTACTGCGTCAGCACGACGACCTGCCGCAGGCCCGAGTTGATGAGGTTGGATATCGCGAAGTCGATCAGGCGGTACTGGCCGCCGAAGGGCACCGCAGGCTTGGCTCTGTCCGCGGTGAGGGGCATGAGGCGCTTGCCCTCACCGCCGGCGAGGATGATCCCGAAAACCTTCTTTGGAGCCGACATGCGTCCACCATAGAGCGCCCGACGACCGATGTACTACCGTGCAGACATGCGAGTCGACATCATCACCAAGGAATATCCGCCGGAGATCTACGGCGGCGCCGGCGTGCATGTCGCCGAGCTCGTGGCGGCGCTGCGCAGCAGCATCGAGGTGCAGGTGCGCGCCTTCGGGGCCGAGCGCGCCGAGCCGGGCACGCACGCGTATCGGGTCCCGGCGGAGCTGGCCGCGGCGAATCCCGCGCTGCAGACCCTCGGCACGGATCTGGTCATGGTCGGCGACGTCGCCGGAGCCGACCTCGTGCACAGTCACACCTGGTACGCGAACTTCGCCGGCCATCTCGCGTCTCAGCTGCACGGCATCCCGCACGTGCTCACCGCGCACAGCCTCGAGCCGCTGCGGCCGTGGAAGGCCGAGCAGCTCGGCGGCGGCTACGCGGTCTCGAGTGGAATCGAGCGGCTCGCGTACGAGAACGCCGCCGCGATCGTTGCCGTCAGCGACGGCATGCGCCAGGACATCCTGCGCAGCTACCCGCAGGTCGACCCGCAGCGTGTGCGCGTGATCCACAACGGCATCGACGTCGAGCGCTGGCGCCCGGTCGAGAACCCCGAGTTCCTGGCGAGCATCGGGATGGATTCGTCTCGCCCGTCGGTGGTCTTCGTCGGACGCATCACCAGGCAGAAGGGGCTGCCGTATCTGCTGCGCGCCGCCCGGCTGCTGCCGCCGGACGTGCAGCTCGTGCTGTGCGCCGGCGCTCCCGACACCCCCGAGATCATGGCGGAGGTGCAGGAGGGCGTCCGCCTGCTGCAGCAGACGCGCGAGGGGGTCATCTGGATTGAGCGGATGCTGCCGCGCGACGAGCTGTCGGCGATCCTCGCCGCCGCCACCACGTTCGTGTGCCCCTCGGTGTACGAGCCGCTGGGCATCGTCAACCTCGAGGCGATGGCGTGCGGCGCCGCGGTGGTCGGCACCGCAACGGGTGGTATCCCCGAGGTCGTCGACGACGGGGTGACGGGGCGGCTGGTGCCGATCGAGCAGCTGCAGGACGGCACCGGGACTCCCGTGGATCCCGAGCGCTACGTCTCGGATCTCGCCGCCGCGCTCACCGAGGTCACGGGCGACCCCGCACGGGCGCGACAGTACGGCGAGGCCGGAAGGGAGCGAGCCCGCAGCCAGTTCAGCTGGGGCGCGATCGCCGACACCACGCGCGCGCTCTACGAGGAGCTGACCGCCTGAGCCGATAGGCTGACCTCATGTCGAGCGCTCTGGATCTCACCGATGTCGTCGTGCGTCGCGAAGGCCGCAACATCGTCGATCGGGTGACCTGGTCGGTATCCGAGGATCAGCGCTGGGTGGTGCTCGGGCCCAACGGCGCCGGCAAGACGACGCTGCTGCAGCTCGCCGACACCCTCATGCACCCGACGTCGGGCACGGTGACCGTGCTCGGCGAGACCCTCGGACGCACCGACGTGTTCGAGCTGCGGCCGCGGATCGGCTTCGCCTCGTCCGCCATGGCCCGCCGCATTCCGCGCGACGAGACCGTGCTCAACGCGGTCATGACCGCCGCGTTCAGCGTGATGGGTCGCTGGAACGAGGACTACGAGGCCATCGATGAGCGGCGCGCGCGGCGTGTGCTCGCCGACTGGCGCCTGGAGCACCTCGCGGAGCGCCTGTTCGGAACGCTCAGCGACGGCGAGCAGAAGCGCGTGCAGATCGCCCGCGCGGTGATGACCGATCCGGAGCTGCTGCTGCTCGACGAGCCCACGGCGAGCCTCGACCTCGGCGCCCGCGAGGAGCTGCTGCAGCTGCTCGGCGGGTACGCCGCATCGCCGACCACCCCGGCGATGGTCATGGTGACCCACCACGTCGAGGAGATCCCGGTGGGCTTCACACACGTGCTGCTGCTGCGTGACGGCGCTGTCGTCGCCGGTGGGCCGATCGCCGAGACGCTGACGGCGGAAGCGCTCACCGAGGCGTTCGGCATGCCGATCGTGCTCACGCAGGACGGCGGCCGCTACGCCGCACGCGCCGCCTGAGTGGTGCTAAAGTAGATCCTTGGTGCGATAGCACCACAGACTTCCCTCGACTCTGGCAGAATCCAGGGCACCACGTAAGGAACCCCATGAAGACTGACATCCACCCCGACTACCGCGCGGTCGTTTTCCGTGACCTCGGCTCGGGAGAGACCTTCCTCACCCGCTCCACCGTCACGAGCGACAAGACCATCGAGCTGGACGGTGTGGAGTACCCCGTCATCGATGTCGAGATCTCGTCGGCTTCGCACCCGTTCTACACGGGCAAGCAGCGCATCATGGACTCGGCCGGTCGTGTCGAGCGGTTCAACCAGCGCTTCAAGAACTTCGGCGGCTCCGCCAAGTAAGCAGCCGCAGCGAAGGCCCCGCCCCGGCGGGGCCTTCGTCGTGCCCGGGCTCCGCGATCGGGCACCTGGCCTCATCGCATCCGGCCCCTCGCATCCGGCGTGCGGCGCCCTCAGCCTCGAACCGGCCACGAGCCGTCGAGACGCTGCTCGGGGTCGATCCGCCCGATCCCGATGAAGTACTCCGTGAGGCTCGCCGCCTGGTCCCGTGCCCACCCGATCTGCCTGGTGTGCAGGTCGGCTGCCGAGCGGGGCAGCGAGAACCGGCGGGCGAGGGCGAGCGCCACCCGCCCCGCGGCCACGGCATCCGCCGACGCCTCATGCGCGTCATCCAGAGGCACCGCGTAGTGATCGGCGACGACGGTGAGCGTGCGCTTGCCGCGACGGTATCGGTCGAACGCCTTGTCGAGGACCAGCGGGTCGATGACCGGCGACGGACTGATCAGCTCGGGGATCCCGTGGCGGCGCGCCTCGTGCGCGAGGAGCGAGAAGTCGTACGAGGCGTTGTACGCGACGATCGGCAGACCCTGCGCGAACAGTGCGCGAAGGGCATGCACGATCTCGGCCACCACCTCACGCGCCGGTCGACCGTCGGCCCTGGCCTGCTCGGTGCTGATCCCGTGGACGGCCGCCGCGCCGTCGGGGATGGGCACTCCCGGATCGGCCAGCCAGTCACGGGCGGCGAGCTCCCTGCCGTGCCGATCGAGCACCCCGACGTGCGCGGTGACGATGCGATCCTGCGCCACATCGACGCCGGTCGTCTCGAGATCGAACACGCCCACGCGGGTGAGCCAGGCCGGAGCATCGAGCGGGAAGGTCATGCCGACACCATAGGAGGGGGCGCCGACACGGCCCGATTCCGCACCGACGGCCCGGGATCACTACGCTGTGCTGGTGACCTGGACGGTATGGCTCTCCCTGTTGGCCGCATGCGTGGTGATCAGCTTCACACCCGGGGCCGGGGCGATCAACACGATGAGCAACGCCCTCGTGCAGGGCTGGCGCCGTTCGCTGTGGGGCGTGCTCGGCCAGCAGGCCGCTCTCATCGTGCACGTGGTCATCGTCGCGGCGGGGGTGGGCCTGGTCGTCTCGCGATCGCCGCTGCTCTTCGAGATCATCAGGTACGCCGGCGCCGCCTACCTGATCTATCTCGGCATCCGCCTCCTCCTGACGCCGCCGCAGCCGCAGGGCGTCGACACGACCATCTCGGCGCGCGAAGGCGCATGGTCGATCTTCCGGCGGGGATTCTGGGTGAACCTGCTCAACCCGAAGGCGATCGTGTTCTTCCTCGCCTTCGTGCCGCAGTTCGTCCGGTTGGACCGCGACCCGCTGCCGCAGTACCTGGTGCTCGTCGGCACCGTGATCGTCGTGGACATCCTGGTGATGTGGTTCTTCTTCGCCGCCGCCGCCAAATCGTTCCGGCGGTTCACGACCCACGCCCGCGGTCAGCGCGTCCTGAACTCGGTCTTCGGCGCCCTTTTCATCGCCGTCGCCGCCCTGCTGCTGTTCCTGCACTGACGACCCACCTGCTCGCGCGGTATTCCTGCACCGATCGCGTCGGCGGCCGGTTGTCCACCGTCGCCGCGATACCGGCTCCGTGCGACCCGCGGCGGCATGCACTGTGGTCGAACCCGGGCTGGTCCCGGCAACGAAGGAGCACGCTATGAGCATCACCAACGACGTCCTGACCATCGCCGGGAACATCGGCAACGACCCGACCGGCAACGAGACCCGAAGCGGCAAGGCGGTGATCAACTTCCGCGTCGCCACCTCGTCCGGGTACTTCGATCAGCGCACCGGCGCCTGGGTCGACGGGGTCACCAACTGGTATGCGGTTTCGGCGTTCGGCAAGCTCGCCGAGCACGCGAAGGCGTCGCTGCACCGCGGCGACCCCGTCATCGTCGTCGGGCGTCTGCGCCAGAAGGAGTGGGAGGCGAACGGCAAGAAGGGCATCGACATCGAGCTCACCGCCGACGCGATCGGCCACGACCTGCGGCGCGGTACGAGCGCGTTCGTGCGCCGCCCGCGTCCGGAGCAGGCCAGCGTGCCGCCCGCCGGCGACGACGCACCGGCGTTCGACGAGCCCACCGCGGCGGATCATGAGGCGTGGGCAGACGCCGGGCTGCGTCCGGCCGGTGGGTCGGATTCCGACGACCCCGCGGGGGAGTCCCGCGATGACGCTCTGACCTTCGCGTGATGCCCGACGCGGCGGGGACGCAGAACCGAGCGCCTAGACTCGAGGCGTGCGCCACAGGTCCTCCGTCCCCGCCCGGCGGTCGGCGCGATCATGCTCTCTGCTGGTCAGCGCGGGGGCGCTCGCGCTCGCGCTGACGGCTTGTGCTCCGACGGCTGCTCCTGTCACGCCCCCCGTCTCACCGTCGCCTGCGCCTGCGGCCGCCGAGAGCGCCCCCGCACCGTCTGCCTCGCCGACGGGTGCGGATGCCGCTCTCGCCGCCTTCACGGAGGTCACCGCCCGCGTGTGGGCATCGGACTCGCGGCTGCAGGGCCGTGCCTACGTCGACGCCCTCGAGCAGGCCGGCTTCGCGAAGGACGCGATGCAGGTGACCGCCGATCGGAGCACGGTCGGCAACCCCGCGGAGAGCCTGCAGTTCTCGGTCGCGTGGAGCGACACGCAGTGCCTCGTCGGTCAGGTCGGCCCGTCGACCGGCGAGCCCGTCACGGCGGTGCTTCCTCGACTGGCTGACGGAGTCTGTCTCGTGGGCGGCACCAGGCCCATCGACTGGTGACCCGTCGTCGGAGTCGACCGCACGGCGCCTGAGCGCTGCCGCGCGCGTCGACCGGTAGGCTGGGAAGCCGAGCCGACCAGAGGGGCAGCCCCCGTGTTCGGCCGCACACACTTCGCGCATCCGGACCCGGCATGCGCTGCGCCGATCACGGGCGCTGAGACAGATCCTCCAGAGGAGCGGTGAAGGTATGGCTGAGTACATCTATTCCATGGTGCGAGCGCGCAAGGCGGTCGGTGACAAGCTCATCCTCGACGACGTGACGATGGCATTCCTGCCCGGCGCCAAGATCGGCATGGTCGGCCCGAACGGTGCCGGAAAGTCGACGATCCTGAAGATCATGGCCGGCCTCGACACTCCGTCCAACGGCGAGGCGAAGCTCACCCCCGGCTTCAGCGTCGGCATCCTCATGCAGGAGCCCGAGCTCGACGAGACCAAGACCGTGCTGGAGAACATCCAGGACGGTGTGGCGATCAAGCCGAAGCTGGATCGGTTCAACGAGATCTCGGCGCTGATGGCCGACCCCGACGCCGACTTCGACTCGCTGCTCGCCGAGATGGGCGTGCTGCAGGAGGAGATCGACGCAGCCGACGGCTGGGACCTCGACTCCCAGCTCGAGCAGGCGATGGACGCCCTGCGCACGCCGCCGGCCGACGCGGAGATCGGCCCGCTCTCGGGCGGTGAGAAGCGTCGCGTGGCACTGGCGAAGCTGCTGCTGCAGAAGCCCGACCTGCTGCTGCTGGACGAGCCCACCAACCACCTCGACGCGGAGAGCGTGCTCTGGCTCGAGCAGCACCTCAAGGACTACAAGGGCGCGGTCATCGCGATCACGCACGACCGGTACTTCCTCGACAACGTCGCGGAATGGATCGCCGAGGTCGACCGCGGTCGCCTGATCGGCTACGAGGGCAACTACTCGACCTACCTCGAGAAGAAGGCCGAGCGCCTCGACATCCAGGGCAAGAAGGACGCCAAGCTCGCCAAGCGGCTGAAGGATGAGCTCGACTGGGTGCGCTCCAGCGCCAAGGGTCGGCAGACCAAGTCGAAGGCGCGTCTGGCCCGTTACGAGGAGATGGCCGCCGAGGCTGAGCGCACCCGCAAGCTCGACTTCGAGGAGATCCAGATCCCCGCCGGTCCGCGCCTCGGCAGCGTCGTCATCGAGGCGAAGAAGCTGCGCAAGGCGTTCGGGGATCGGGTGCTGATCGACGGTCTGAGCTTCAGCCTGCCGCCGAACGGCATCGTCGGCGTCATCGGTCCGAACGGTGTCGGAAAGACCACGCTGTTCAAGACCATCGTCGGGCTCGAGCCCCTCGACGGCGGCGAGCTGAAGATCGGCGAGACCGTGAAGATCAGCTACGTCGACCAGTCCCGCGCGAACATCGATCCGAACAAGACGCTGTGGGAGGTCGTCTCGGACGGGCTCGACTTCATCACGGTCGGCAAGACGGAGATCCCCTCGCGCGCATACGTCTCGAAGTTCGGCTTCAAGGGCCCTGACCAGCAGAAGAAGGCCGGCGTGCTCTCCGGTGGTGAGCGCAACCGCCTCAACCTCGCACTGACGCTCAAGGAGGGCGGCAACCTGCTGCTTCTCGATGAGCCGACGAACGACCTCGACGTCGAGACCCTGAGCTCGCTCGAGAACGCGCTGCTCGAGTTCCCCGGCTGCGCGGTGGTCATCACGCACGACCGGTGGTTCCTCGACCGCATCGCCACGCACATCCTCGCCTACGAGGGCACGGACGAGAACCCGGCGCAGTGGCACTGGTTCGAGGGCAACTTCGAGGCGTACGAGAAGAACAAGATCGAGCGCATGGGCCCGGAGGCGGCGCGCCCGCACCGCACGACCCACCGCAAGCTGACCCGCGACTGATCCCAGGGCCCCACTCCGGACGGCGCCCGGCGCTGTCCGGAGCAGCCGGGGCGCGGGGTTCCCACGCCGATCGAACCTGACGGGAGCTGTGACCGTGACATTCCGGCGTCTGCACATCCCCATCCACCTGCGATGGGGCGACCTCGACGCGTTCAACCACGTCAACAACACCTCGATGCTCAAGCTGCTCGAGGAGGCGCGGGTGCGCGCCTTCTGGAAGCCGGAGCCGGGGGAGCAGGCTCCGGAGACGGCGATCCTCGCCTCCGGAATCGATCAGGGAGTGCTGACCCTGATCGCCCGTCAGGAGATCGAGTATCTGGCGCCCGTGCCGTATCAGCGCCGTCCGCTCGAGGTGCAGATGTGGTTCGGCAAGCTGGGCGGCTCGAGTCTCGAGGTCTGCTACGAGGTCCACAACGATCCGGCGAGCTCCGCACGCGTGCTGTACGCGCGCTCGACCGCCGTCATCGTGCTCGTCGATGCCGTCACCGGCCGCCCGGTGCGGATCAGCCCGGAGATGCGTGAGGCGTGGCAGCCGTACGTCGGGGAGCCGATCAGCTACGCGCGTCGTTGACGCTCACGCGCCGGCCTCAGGTACCCGCACCATGACCTCCTGCGCCACGCTGGCCAGCAGAGTCCCCTCACGGTCGTAGATCCGACCCGTGGAGAGCCCGCGTCCACCGCGTGCGTTGGGCGACTCCTGCACGTACAGCACCCATTCGTCGGCGCGGCCGAAGCGGTGCCACCACATGGCGTGATCGAGGCTCGCGACCTTCAGCCCCCGGGTGCTCCAGGTCACCCCGTGGCGGCGCAGGATCGGCTCCTGGATGGTCATGTCGCTCAGATACGCGAGCGCCGCCCGGTGCAGGCGCGGATCGTCGGGCATCGCCGCGCGCATCCGCATCCACACCGCCTGATGGGCGACCGTCTCCCCGGCGACGTCGACGAAGAGCGGACCTTCGACGTGGCGCACATCGGCGGGGCGCTCGGCGAGCATCTTCCGCGTCAGCGGGTGCACCTCGCCGACGAGCTCCTCGTCGGGACGCAGCTGCTCGGGGTCGGGAATGCCGACCGGCATCGGCTCGGCGTGCTCGACACCCGGATCCTCGTCCTGGAACGACGCGATCATCGAGAAGATCGGCACGCCGCCCTGGAACGCCTGGCAGCGGCGCGTGGAGAACGAGCGCCCATCGTGGATGCGGTCGACGGAGAAGGTGATCCTGCTCGTCGTGTCTCCCGGTCGCAGGAAGTAGCCGTGCATCGAGTGCACCACACGGTCCTCGGGCAGCGTGCGCTCCGCGGCGACGAGGGACTGAGCCAGCACCTGACCGCCGTACACCCGCCCGGTGGGCATGAAATGCGAGCGGCCGGTGAAGATGTCCTCGGTGGTCCTCGCCTCCGACTCCGCCAGATCGAGGACGTCGAGAAGGGCGTCGACGGATCGGCGGGCATCCTGCTCAGCGGTCATCCGACCAGTCTAGGTCGACGGATCACCGGCCTCCGGGCCGGCGGTCATCCGGCTAACTTAGAGGGGTGACCAGACCGCTCGTGCTCGCCGACGCCCAGACCGCCCGTGACGTGTTGACCTTCGCCGGGCGAGCGGCCCAGGCCGGAGCGGACGGGGTGCGGCTGCAGGCGGCCGACGGCGTGCTCGCTCTGACCTCGGCGGCGCTGGCGCCGCAGAGCCTGTTCGATCAGACGCCCACGGTGCTCGCGATGCGGATCGTGCGCGCCGATCCCGAACTGCACTGCGACATCGTCGTCGACGAGCTCGCCGAGGGCGAGAACCCGCACGAGCTCACCCTTCCCGACACCGGTCGCGCGCCTGCGTGGGCGGGCGTCGCGCCGCCGCGCGCGCAGTGGGAGCACGTGGGCCATCTGACCGCGCAGACGGTCGCCGAGCGCGCCCAGTGGGGCATCTCGGCCGTCGCGCACGGCACCGCACCCGGATCCGGCGAGGAGGCCGTGCGTGCGCTGCGCGCCCGCATCTGGGGCGAACCGGACGACGCCCTGTCAGGACTGCCGCGCGGTGTGGCGTTCGCCGCTCACGCGTTCGGCTTCATCAACGGCGCCGAGCAGGTGCGCATCACCCGGTCGGGCCGCTGGACGCGACTCGCGTTCGCCCGTGGGCACGTGCTCAGTCGCGGCCCGGCCGTGACCGGCCTCACCGCCGTGCGCAGCACGGCCTCCTCGGCAGGCTCGGAGACCCCGTAGCCGGCGCGCCGGACCCGCGCTCAGCGCGCCGCGGCTCGTCCCGCCCTGCGACCGGAGAACAGACACCCGCCGAGGAAGGTCCCCTCCAGCGCTCGGTAGCCGTGCATCCCGCCACCGCCGAAGCCGCTCGCCTCACCGGCGGCGAACAGCCCGGGGATGGCATCGCCCGCGGCGTCCAGCGCGCGAGCGTCGAGGTCGGTGTGGATGCCGCCGAGCGACTTGCGGGTGAGCACGTGCAGCTTCACGGCGATCAGGGGGCCGGCTGGGGGATCCTGCAGACGATGCGGCGCCGCGGTGCGGATCAGCCGGTCACCGCGATAGCCCCGCATCGAGCGCAGCATGGCGATCTGCGCATCCTTCGTGAAGTC
The DNA here is from genome assembly GCF_001878835.1 of Microbacterium sp. AR7-10. NCBI lineage: Bacteria > Bacillati > Actinomycetota > Actinomycetes > Micrococcales > Microbacteriaceae > Microbacterium > Microbacterium sp. AR7-10. The sequence goes on from NZ_MJIR01000059.1 coordinate 39,653, forward strand.
GTTGTCGATCTCGCGATCACGCGCGAGCACCTCTTCGCGTGCGCGGTCGACGTCGAGGACCTCGCCGCCGGGCAGGGCGCGCATGCCGGCGAGGAGCGCTTCCAGATCGTCCTCCACGATGAAGTCCGCGCCTCCCTCCAGGAACGCGCGCACAGGCTCCGTCGGCCCCTTCGCGAGGCGTGAGCGCAGCAGGAGCCCGACGTCCCGCCCGGTGAGATCGGGGTTCTGCTCGCTGCCCGACAGCGCGAACTCCTTCTCGACGATCCTCCGCGTGGTCACGAACCACGAGTGGTCGTGACCGGTGCCGCGCAGGTGCGCCAGCGTGCCGAGCGTGTCGAAGCCGGGATACAGCGGCGCCGGAAGGCGGCTGCCGGTCGCGTCCAGCCACAGCGACGACGGGCCGGGGAGGATCCGGATGCCGTGCCCCGGCCACACCGGATCCACGTTCTCGATCCCCTCCACGTAGTGCCACATGCGGTCGGCGTTGATCAGGTCGGCGCCCGCCGCCCGCGCCACCGCCTGCATGGAGCCGTCGACGTACGCGGGGACTCCCGTGAGCATGTGCTCGGGCGCCGTGCCGAGACGCTCGGGCCAGACCGCTCGGACGAGATCGTGATCCCCGCCGATGCCGCCGGAGGCGACGATCACGGCATCCGCCCTGATCTCGAAGTCGGCCACCGGCTCGCGCGACGTCGGCACGCCCCTCGGGGCGAAGGCATCGGCGAGCACCGTGCCGCGTGCCCCGACGACGCTGCCGGAGTCGACGAGGAGATCCGATACCCGGTGGCGGGGCAGCACCCGGGCCCGTCCCTCGGCCTCCGCCTGCTCGACGGCGGCGGCGAACGGGGCGACGATGCCCGGACCCGTGCCCCACGTGATGTGGAAGCGAGGCACCGAGTTGCCCGGTCCGATCGCGCTCCCGCCTCCTCGCTCGGCCCAGCCGACCACCGGGAAGAACCCGACCCCGCGCTCGCGCAGCCAGGCGCGCTTCTCTCCGGCGGCGAACTGCAGGTACTCCTGCGCCCACAGCCGCGGCCAGGCGTCCTCGGGTCGGTCGAAGCCGGCGCCGCCGAACCAGTCCTGCCGCGCGAGATCGAGCGAGTCCCGGATGCCCATCCGACGCTGCTCGGGGGAGTCGATCAGGAACAGGCCCCCGAACGACCACCACGCCTGCCCGCCGAGGTTCTGGCGGGGCTCCTGGTCGATGATCGTGACCCGTCGACCGGCGGCGAGCGCCTCGGTGGCGGCCACCAGCCCCGCCAGCCCCCAGCCGATCACGAGGACGTCGGTGGCGGGCATGCGGGGCGGGGTGGTCATGTGGTCTCCGTCGACTCCGGGGCGGCGCGGTGCTCGAGCGTCGGGCGGCCCTGGGGGCGGGCACCGATGCCCGAGGGCTCGAATGTGTTCACCATCGCATACGCCGCCCGCTCCAGGTAGTCCCACAGCGTCGCCTCGTGCAACGGCGAGAGCTGCACCTCGTCGAGCGCGGTGCGCATGTGACGCAGCCAGCGGTCCCTGGCATCCGGATCGATGTGGAACGGCACATGCCGCATCCGCAGCCGCGGATGACCGCGCTGCTCGCCGTACGTCGTCGGCCCGCCCCAGTACTGGACGAGGAACCAGGTCAGGCGCTCGGCGGCGGGCCCGAGATCCTCCTCGGGGTACATCGGCTTCAGAACGGGGTCGAGCGCGACCTCGCGGTAGAACACCGCCACGAGGCGCTCGAAGGTGGGCCGGCCGCCGACCTCGTCGTAGAACGTCACTGTGCGCCGCCTTCCTCGTCAGTCGTCTTCTTGCGTCGCCAGATGCCGCGATCCACGATGCGCGGCACGCCGGTGACCGGGTTCGGCTTCGTGACCGGCGGGTTGGCTCCGCGCACCCGGCGGGCGCCCTCCAGGCCGGTCAGCGTCACCGCGGCCAGGCGCGGCACGCCGATGCCCTGCTCGGCCAGCGCGGCCCGCAGCCGACGACGCAGCTCCTGCGAGACGTCCTCCATCGCGTTGGCGCGGGTCTTCATGACCACGCGCACCACGAGGGCATCGCCGTCGACGCTCTCCAGTCCCCAGATCTCCGGCTTCGCGATGATGCGCGTGCGCCACTTCGGGTCCTTCGCCAGGCTCTGCGCGGTGTCCATCATCGACTTCTCGACCAGCTCCAGGTCGGCGTCAGGCGCGACGCCGAGGTCGACGATGGCGCGTGCCCAGCCCTGCGACATGTTGCCGATGCGGGTGACCTCGCCGTTGCGGACGTACCAGAGGGTGCCGTTCACGTCGCGCACCTGCGTGATCCGCACGCTGACGTACTCGACGACACCGGATGCCAGGCCGAGATCGACGACGTCGCCGATGCCGATCTGATCCTCGGCGACGAGGAAGATGCCGTTGAGCACATCCTTCACGATGTTCTGCGCGCCGAAGCCGAGACCGGCGCCGACCGCGGCGGTCAGCAGCGTGAGCGAGCCGAGCAGGCTGGAATCGACTGCGTTCACGGTGAGGACGAGCGCGATGACCACGAGCATCACGTTGACGATGTTCTGCAGGATCGAGCCGAGCGTGCGGGTGCGCTGGACGAGACGCATGTCGGCGAGCGGGGAGCGCTCGAGAGCCTGCGTGTCGTCGACCCGCGCCTTCGTCTTCGCGCTGTTGACGATGCGCTGCACGACGCGGCGGATGACCAGGCGCAGGATGAACGCGATGGCCACGCAGCTCGCGATGATCACGGCGACGGTGAGCGCTCTGCCGCCGATCTTCAGCAGGATCTCCAGCACGCCGCCCCACCACCCCGGATCGGTGGGGTCGGGGGCGGGAGTCTCGGCGGCGAAGCGGATGTCCATCACGTCGATGTTAGCGATCGGGCCTCAGCGCATTCTGCGTGCGCTGAGGCCTGATCGGCTGACGGTGCCGTGCGGATCAGTCCTCGGCGTCGCGGGACTGCGCGGCGAGCGCGCGCTCGACGTCGGCGAGGTTCTCGTGGACGAGACGGCGCAGCGCCGGGGCCGCGTCCTGGTTCTCGGCGAGCCACGCGCGTGTCGCGTCACGCAGCTCGACGCTCGCGAGCGACCGCGGGTAGAGGCCGACGATGAGGTAGTCGGCGATCTGGTAGGTGCGCTCCTCCCAGATCGGCAGCAGCATCTCGAAGTACTTCGGGATGAAGGCGCCGAGCACCTCGACGCCCGCCGGGTGCACGAAGCCGAGGGCGGCGGCGCGCACGATGGTGTTCGGCAGGTCGCTGTTGTCGATCAGCGACGACCACGCGGCGTGCTTCGCCTCGGCCGTCGGCAGCGCGGCGCGCGCCTGGGCCGCGAACTCGGCGCCCTTGGAGGTGTTGTCGGCCGCGAGCGCGGCGTCGATGGCTGCGGCGTCGGTGGCGCCTGCCGCGGCGAGGCCGGTGAGCAGCAGCCACGACAGGTCGGCGTCGATCTCCAGCCCCGGCAGGGTCTCCTCGCCCGCGCGCAGCCGGCCGACGATGCCGGCCTGTTCGGGGGTCGCGATCGAGTTGGCGAACGCGGTCACGAGCTGCAGCTGGCTGTCGCTGCCTGGCTCGGCCTGGTGGGCGAGCGCCCACAGTCCGTCGGCGACCTTCTCCCGGGCGGCCGCGCGGGTCTCGGGCGCGACGTAGATGTTCGCCGCGAGCTGCAGCTGCGAGAGCGTCGTGCGCACCGTCGTCGACTCGGTCTCGCGACCGATGTTGCCGAGTACCAGGTCGATGTAATCGGAGGCGGCGGTCTCGGCATCCCGGGTCTGGTCCCACGCCGCACCCCACACGAGCGAGCGCGCGAGGGGGTCGGAGATGTCGGACAGGTGCTCGATGGCGGTCGCGAGCGAGCGCTCGTCGAGGCGGATCTTCGCGTAGGCGAGGTCGTTGTCGTTGAGCAGCACCATGTCGGGACGCTCGAGGCCCTGCAGCTCGGGGATCTCGGTGCGATCGCCGTCGACGTCGACCTCCACGTAGTGGGTGCGCACCAGCTCCGACCGCCCCGCGGCGTCATCGAGGGTGTAGAACCCGATGCCGAGGCGGTGCGGACGGATGGTCGGGTAGTCGGCGGGAGCCGTCTGGGTCACCGCGAAGCGGGTGATGACACCCGCGGCGTCATCGACGATGACCGGCGCGAGCGTGTTGACGCCCGCCGTCTCGAGCCACTTCTTCGCCCAGGTGGTCAGGTCGCGCCCGCTGGTGGCCTCGAGCTCGGCGAGCAGGTCGCCCAGCTCGGTGTTGCCCCACGCGTGCTTCTGGAAGTACTGGCCGACGCCGGCGAAGAACGCGTCGATGCCGACCCATGCGGTCAGCTGCTTGAGCACCGAGCCGCCCTTGGCGTAGGTGATGCCGTCGAAGTTGACCATCACGTCTTCGAGGTCGTTGATCTCGGCGACGATCGGGTGGGTCGAGGGCAGCTGGTCCTGGCGGTACGCCCAGGTCTTCTCCATCGCGTTGAAGGTCGTCCAGGCGGCCTTCCACTCGGTGGCCTCCGCCGTGGCGATGGTCGACGCCCACTCGGCGAACGACTCGTTCAACCACAGGTCGTTCCACCACTTCATGGTGACGAGGTCGCCGAACCACATGTGCGCCAGCTCGTGCAGGATCGTGACGACGCGACGCTCCTTGACGGCGTCGGTCACCTTGCTGCGGAACACGTACGACTCGGTGAACGTCACCGCACCGGCGTTCTCCATGGCGCCCGCGTTGAACTCGGGCACGAACAGCTGGTCGTACTTCTCGAACGGGTAGGGCACGCCGAACTTCGCCTCGAAGTACTCGAAGCCCTGGCGGGTCTTGTCGAAGATGTAGTCGGCGTCGAGGTGCTGCCAGAGGCTCTTGCGGCCGTAGACGCCGAGCGGCACGACCCGACCGGACGCGCTGGTGAGCTCGGAGAAGGTGGCCTCGTAGGGACCCGCGACGAGCGCGGTGATGTACGACGAGATGCGCGGGGTCGGGGCGAATCCCCAGGTCGCCACGCCCTCGGAGCCCGAGGACGCGTCGTGCACGATCGGCTCGGGGGTGGGGGAGTTGGAGACGACCTTCCACGCCGAGGGCGCGGTCACGGTGAACTGGAACGTCGCCTTGAGATCGGGCTGCTCGAACACCGCGAACACGCGGCGGGAGTCGGGCACCTCGAACTGCGAGTACAGGTACACCTCGCCGTCGACGGGGTCGACGAAGCGGTGCAGGCCCTCGCCGGTGTTGGTGTACAGGCAGTCGGCGTCGACGATGAGGACGTTCTCGGCCTGCAGGTCGTCGAGTGAGATGCGCGAGTCGCCGAAGGCGGCGCTCGGATCGATCTGCTCGCCGTTGAGCGTGATCTCCCGGACATCCCGTGCGATGAGGTCGATGAAGGTCGACGCGCCGGGCGTCGCCGTGAAGCGGACCACGCTGCGCGATCCGAACACCTCCGCGCCCTTGGTCAGATCGAGTGAGATCTCGTACGACTGCGTGTCGATGACGGCGCGGCGCTCCTGCGCTTCGATACGTGTGAGGTTTTCTCCAGGCACAGCTGATTTCTCCCATTGGTGGAGGGGATGTCGAGGTGCATCGACGCTGCTGGCGCCGACGGCAACCATGACAGCCTACGCCAGCCCCGCATGCGGGTGCAGATCTCGATGCTGGCTCATAGAGAGTCGGTGTCAGGATGTACCCGTGAGCTCATCAGAGAAGATCGTCGTACCGCACGCCTCGCCGGCCGCATCGACCGGCTCCGCACACGTCGAGGTCCCCGTCGCCTACGACGGCATCCTGCTCGCCGGATTCGGCGGCCCGGAGGGCCAGGACGACGTGATCCCGTTCCTGCGCAACGTCACCCGCGGCCGCGGGATCCCCGATGAGCGCCTCGAGGACGTCTCGCACCACTACCGTCACTTCGGCGGGGTCAGCCCGATCAACGCGCAGAATCGTGCGCTGAAGGCGGCGCTCGAGGCCGAGCTCGCGGCCCGGTCGATCCAGCTGCCCGTGTACTGGGGCAACCGCAACTGGGCGCCGTACCTCGAGGACGCGGTGGCCGAGGCGGTCGCGGATGAGCACACCACGCTGCTGGCGTTCGCGACGAGCGCCTACAGCTCGTTCTCGAGCTGTAGGCAGTACCGCGAGGACTTCGCGAGGGTGCTCGACGGCACGGAGTACGACGGCGTCGTCACCATCGACAAGATCCGTCCGTTCTTCGACCACCCCGGCTTCGTGCAGGCGTTCGTCGAGGGCGTGCACGACGCGGTGCGTGCTCGACTGGACGAGGGCCTGGCTCCGGACGCCGTGCAGGTGCTCTTCTCGACCCACAGCATTCCGATGGACGACGCCAAGCGCTCCGGCCCGCGCGACATGGACCTCGGCGAGGGCGGCGCGTACGCCGCTCAGCATGAGGCGGTCGCAGCGTGGGTGATGCACCGCGTGGCCGAGCTCGCCCCCGCGGCGGCCGACGTGCCGTGGGAGCTCGTCTACCAGTCGCGCTCCGGCCCCGCGTCGCAGCCGTGGCTCGAGCCCGATGTCTGCGATGTGATCGCCGAGCTGCCCGCACGGGGCCGCCGCGCGGTGATCGTCGTGCCGGTCGGCTTCATGAGCGATCACATGGAGGTGCTCTGGGATCTCGACACCGAGGCGAAGGAGGCCGCAGAGGAGGCGGGGCTCGCGTTCACCCGCACACCGACCCCCGGTGTGTCACCGGCCTTCGTGGCCGGCATCGTCGACCTCATCCAGGAGCGCCTCGAGGGTCGTCCTGCCGCCGATCGCGCGCACACCACCGACCTCGGGCCGTGGTTCGACGTGTGCCGTCCCGGATGCTGCGAGAACATCCGCGCCGGTTTCAAGCCGGCGGCCGCGGGCATCGCCCCCTGACCTCTCCCAAATAGGATGTCGTCTATGCGCATCCACATCGCCACCGACCACGCTGGACTCGACTTCTCGACCCGCCTGCAGCAGCATCTGCGCGAGGCCGGCCACGAGGTCGTCGATCACGGCCCCGTCGAGTACGACGCGCTCGATGACTATCCCGCGTTCTGCATCCGTGCGGCGCAGGCCGTGGTCGCCGACCAGCGCGCCGGCGTCGAGGCACTCGGTGTGGTCTTCGGCGGATCGGGCAACGGTGAGCAGATCGCCGCGAACAAGGTCGACGGCATCCGTGCGGCTCTCGTGTGGAACCTCTCCACGGCGGAGCTGGCGAGAGAGCACAACGACGCGAACGTGATCTCGATCGGCGCCCGTCAGCACGACGTCGACGAGGTGATCTCGTTCATCGACCGCTTCATCGCGACGCCGTTCTCCGGTGACGAGCGCCATGTGCGGCGCATCGGCCAGATCGCCGACTTCGAGAAGGACGGGACCCTGCTGCCCGACCCGCGGGCCTGACATGCCCGAGGGTCATTCCGTCCACCGCATCGCCCGGCAGTTCGCGCGCAATTTCACCGGTCGGCCCGTGCAGGCGTCCAGCCCGCAGGGGCGCTTCGCCGAGGGTGCGGCGGTGCTCGACGGGCGCGAGATGCTGCAGGCGATGGCGGTCGGCAAGCAGATGTTCCTCGAGTTCGAGGATGCCGTCTGGCTGCGCGTGCACCTCGGCCTGTACGGCGCATGGGACTTCGCGGGCGAGATCGTCGCGGACGCGACCATCGCCTCCGCCAACGGACGCATGGGGCAGACCAACCAGCGCGGCACCGACCTCGAGGACGCGATCTACGACGACGCGGGTGAGAACTCCCTGACGTCGATCGGCGCGCCTCGCAGGTCGCGGGTGCACGTGCGGATGTCGGAGCAGACCAGCGGACTCGCCGACGAGGGCGACGAGTGGCCACCGCGGGTGGTCGGCCAGGTGCGGCTGCGGCTGCTGAACGAGACCACCTGCGCGGATCTGCGTGGACCGACCGCGTGCGCGCTGCAGACGCCGGACGAGATGCTCGCCACGGTCGCCAAGCTCGGACCCGACCCGCTGGTCGGCGATCTCGACGAGGGCGAGGAGCGCTTCGTGCGTACCGTGCGGCGCAAGCCGACCCCGATCGCGCTGCTGCTGATGGACCAGTCCGTGGTCAGCGGCATCGGCAACGTGTACCGGGCCGAGATGCTGTTCCGCGCCCGACTCGAGCCGCACACGCCGGGACGCGACGTGCCGGAGGAGGTCGTGCGCGCGCTGTGGCGCGACTGGGTGGAGCTGCTCTCGATCGGGGTCGAGACAGGCCAGATGATGACCATGGACGGCCTCACCGGCGCGGCGTACCGCGCGGCGATGGCCAGCCGCGACGACCGGCACTGGGTGTACCACCGTGCCGGGCTCCCGTGCCGGGTGTGCGGCACCGAGATCGCCCTCGAGGAGATCGGCGCTCGCAAGCTGTACTGGTGCCCGTCCTGCCAGCGCTGATCACGACCCGCGGGCGATGATCGAACCTGAGTGCGCGCTGTGAATAGGATGGCTGAGTCCGTTCGCAACGTCGCACGACAGGAGACCTCATGGACCTTTCCGCGCTGCAGAGCGTGCTCGAGAACATCAGCTCATGGATCTGGGGGCCGTGGCTCCTCATCCCGCTGCTGCTCGGCACCGGCCTCTACCTCACCATCCGCCTGGGCGGGCTGCAGTTCATCCGGCTCGGCGCAGCGCTGCGCCTGGGCCTGTTCACCCGCAAGGACCCCGGCTCCGACGGTGACATCTCGCAGTTCCAGGCCCTGACCACCGCTCTCGCCGCCACGGTGGGCACCGGAAACATCGTCGGCGTCGCGACCGCCATCGGCATCGGCGGCCCCGGCGCGCTGTTCTGGATGTGGGTGACCGGTCTGCTCGGCATGGCGTCGAAGTACTCCGAGGCGTTCCTCGGCGTGCGCTTTCGCACCACCGACTCCGCCGGCGAGAAGAACGGCGGACCGCAGTACTACCTCGAGCGCGGCATCCCGAACAGGTTCGGCAAGTTCCTCGCGATCTTCTTCGCCGTCGCCGCGGTCATCGCCTGCTTCGGCATCGGCAACATGACCCAGGGCAATTCGATCTCGGCGAACCTCGAGAACAGCTTCGACGTGCCAACATGGGTCACCGGCATCGTGCTCACCGTGTTCGCCCTGCTGGTCCTCGTCGGCGGGATCAAGTCGATCGGGCGCGTCACCGCCGGTCTCGTGCCGGTGATGATCATCTTCTACGTGCTGGGCGCCGTCTACATCCTCATCGCAAACATCGGCGGCGTGCCGGCGGCCTTCGCGCAGATCTTCACCGACGCGTTCACCGGCACGAGCGCGGTCGGCGGGTTCGCGGGTTCTGCGATCATCATCGCCGTGCAGTACGGCGTCGCGCGCGGCATCTTCTCGAACGAGTCGGGCATGGGCTCGGCCGCCATCGCCGCCGCCGCCGCGAAGACCAGTCACCCCGTGCGCCAGGGGCTCGTGTCGATGACGCAGACGTTCATCGACACGATCATCGTCGTCACCTGCACCGGCCTGGTGATCATCACCACCGGCGTGTGGAACATGACAGACCCCGCGACCGGGGAGCAGATCGACCCCGCCGTGATGACGGGCGAGGCGTTCTCGCACGGCCTGCCGGGCGAATGGGGGCACTACATCGTGACGATCGGCCTCGTGCTGTTCGCCGGTTCCACCATCCTCGGCTGGTCGTACTACGGCGAGCGCAGCATCGAGCGTCTCATCGGCCGCAAGGCGGTCATGCCGTTCCGCATCGTGTTCTCGCTCGTCGTCTTCATCGGCTGCACGGTGCAGCTCGGCGTCGTGTGGGCGTTCTCGGACGTGATGAACGGCCTCATGGCGCTGCCGAACCTCATCGGTCTGCTCATCCTCTCCGGCCTCGTCGCACGCGAGACGAAGAAGTACCTCGACAACGACCCCAAGCTGACGGCGACCCCGGAAGAGGTGAACGCGTTCATGGCGGGCGATCAGGCGTTCGAGGACTGGAAGACCCAGGCGATCCCGGTGGTCAAGACCAGGCGGTGAGCGACTCTCGGGCCGGGTCGGTCCTAGGCTTGCAGGGTGCGTCAGAACCCCAGCTTCGCCATGACCGACCCGGCCGAACTGCGCCGGATCATCGAGCTCAACCCGTGGGCTACCCTCGTCAGCGACGCGGAGGACGGGCTCGTCGCGTCGCACTACGTCGTGCTGCTCGATGACGGGCGCGACGACCTCACCGTGGTCGGCCACGTCGGCCGACCGGACGACCTCATCCACGGGCTGGGCGAGCGCGAGATCCTGATCGCCTTCCAGGGCCCGCACGGGTACATCTCGCCGGGGTGGTACGGCGACGTGCAGGCCGTGCCCACCTGGAACCACGTGTCGGTCCACCTCAGCGGGGTGCCGGAGATCCTCTCCGACGCCGAGAACCTGCGGGTGCTCGAGCGGATGGTCGACGTCTTCGAGAATCGCATGCCGAGCCCGCGCGGCATGTGGCAGCTGCCCAACGATGAGGCGTTCGTGCACCGCCTCGCGGCAGGGACCGTCGGCTTCCGCCTGACACCCGCGCGGATCGTCGCCAAGCGCAAGCTCAGCCAGAACAAGCCCGCCGAGATCGTCGACGAGGTGATCGCCGCGCTCGAGGGCGATGCAGCCCACGCCGACCCCGCCCTCGCGGCCGAGATGCGCCGCGCCCGCGACGAGCGACGGGGGAGCCGCTCGTGATCTCGCGCGGTGATCGCATCGATGTCCTGCGTGCGGTCCGGCTCAGCGGGCCGCTGGCGCTCACCTTCGGAGACGAGCCCGTCGATCTGATCCTCCGGAACGGACGCATCGCCGACGTCGCACCGACCGGGGCGCTGCCGGCCAGGGGACTCGTCCTCGACGGGGAGGGGCACCGGGTGGTGGCGGGGCTCTGGGATCACCATGTGCACACCGTGCAGTGGGCGCTGAACGCCGAGCGCGTACCGCTCGGCGACGTGCGCAGCGCCGCCGAGGCGGCCAGGGTGATGGGCGATGCCGAGGCCCTCGCCGACGGGCGACGGGTCGGTGCCGGGATGCGGGATGCCCTGTGGCCGGACACCCCGTCCCTCGCCCTGCTCGACGAGCGGACGGGCACCGAGCCGACCTACCTCATCAACGCCGACGTGCACAGCGTGTGGCTGAACAGCGCCGCGTTCCGGCGTGAGGGCTTCCTCCCCACCGACGACGGGATGCTCAGGGAGGAGGACGCCTTCGAGATCTCCCGGCGGCTGAACGCCGCTGACGACCTCACGGCGGACGCCGCGGTGCGACGCGCCGCCGACCGGGCCGCTGCCCGCGGTATCACCGGCGCGGTCGACTTCGACATGGCGTGGAACGCGGAGGCCTGGCTGCGCCGGGCGGATGCCGGGTTCGCTGCGCACCGCGTGGAGTTCGCCTTCTACGCCGCGGACCTGTCGCGCGCGATCTCCCACGGACTGCGCACCGGGGATGCCCTCCCCGGCACCGGCGGGCTCGTGCACGTCGGCCCGCTCAAGCTCATCACCGACGGCTCGCTCGGCACCCGCACCGCCGCGTGCTCGCACGCCTACGACGACGACCCGGCCAACTTCGGCGTGCTCACGATCGAACCCGATCGCCTGCGTGACCTGCTCACCGAGGCCACCGCGTCGGGGATCGAGGTGGCGGTGCACGCCATCGGCGACCGCGCCGTGGCATCCGCTCTCGACGCATTCACGTACACCCAGGCGCGGGGCACGATCGAGCACGCGCAGCTGGTGCGCCACACCGACCTCGCCCGGTTCGCACGCCTGGGTGTGGTGGCCAGCGTGCAGCCCGAGCACGCGGTCGACGACCGCGACATGGTCGGCATGCTGTGGCAGCATCAGCGGGCGCTGAGTCACCCGCTGGCGTCGCTGCTCGAGGCGGGCATCCCGGTGCGTTTCGGATCGGATGCCCCGGTCGCGCCGCTCGATCCGTGGCTGACGATCGCCGCCGCGGTGCACCGCACCGCAGACGATCGCGAGCCGTGGCAGCCGAACGAGCGGGTCGGCGTCACGTCCGCGCTGCGGGCGAGCAGCCGCCACGGCGAGACGGATATCGAGATCGGCGGGCTCGCGGATCTCGTGCTGTGCGGCAGTGACCCGCTCACCGCTGATCGCACCGAGCTGCACCGGATGCCCGTCTCGGCCACCCTGCTCGGCGGAACGCTCACCCACCTGGCCTGAGGCCGGCTCGACGAGCAGACGAGAAGGGCGCCGCAGCTATGCTGCGGCGCCCTTCTGCGTGGCAGGACGTCAGGCCGCGATGTGGGAGATGAGGAACCAGCGGTCCTTCTCGAGCCCGCGCTGGATCTCGATCGCCACGTCCTGGCTGGTCAGGTCGACCTCGTCGAGACCGTCGACGGCGGCCTTCACGTCGACGAGGATCGCGTCGATGTCGCCGATCACGGCGCGGATGAGCTCGTCGGACTGCTCGAAGCCGGCGGGAACGGCGGTGCGGCCGGCCTTCTCGGCCACGGTCTGCACGCGCGCGTCGATCGGCAGGCCGAGAGCGACGATGCGCTCCGCGGCGGTGTCGGCGAAGTCGCCGGCGTGCGCGACGATCGTGTCGAGCAGCTCGTGGACACCGACGAAGTTCGCGCCGCGCACGTGCCAGTGCGCCTGCTTGCCGTTGACGGTGAGAGCCTGCAGGCCGTGCACGACGGGGGAGAGGAACTGCGCGGCGGCAGCGGCGACGGTCGGGTCGACGGCGATGCTGGGGACGGTCTGGGCCTTGCTCATGTGAACCTCCGGGATGTCTGCTTGCGCGTCTGGTGAGTACAACGCTACTCGGCACGACCCATTCCGCAAGCAAGCGTAGGCAACGCTTACCGGCCCGTTCTTCGGCGGAATCACGCGGGAGTGAGGGTAGTCTCACCTTCATGACCATCGCCGGGAACGCCTCCGTCATCGCCCTGGGAACGCGGGTGCCCCGCATCGCCGCCGACGCCTTCGTCGCCGACGGCGCACGCATCGTCGGCGAGGTCGCGCTGGGCGATTCCGCGAGCGTCTGGTACAACGCGGTGCTGCGCGCGGATTCGGCATCCATCACGATCGGCGCGCGCAGCAACGTGCAGGACAACGTCTCGGTGCACGTCGACCGTGAGCATCCCGTCGTCATCGGGGAGGACGTCTCGATCGGCCACAACGCGGTCGTGCACGGCTGCACGATCGGCGACGGCTCGCTCGTCGGGATGGGAGCCGTCGTGCTCAGCGGCGCGGTCATCGGATCCGGATGCCTGATCGCCGGCGGCGCGGTGGTGCTGGGCGGCACGGAGGTGCCGGACGGATGCCTGATGGCGGGCGTGCCCGCGAAGGTGCGCCGCGCGCTCACCGCCGAGGAGCGCCGCGGACTCGTCGCGAACGCCGAGATCTACCTCGACCACACCCGCACGCACGCGGCCGCGCAGACGCGGTAGGGCGCTGCGCGGACGGTAGGCTGGTGCTCTACGGGGCGGTGGCCAAGCTGGTTAAGGCAGTGGGCTCATAACCCAACGATCGTCGGTTCAAGTCCGACCCGCCCTACTCCTTCGAGCTCACCCGCTCAGTCGTCGCTGCGGAATCCGGACGTCTTGTGGGCGCCGTCGCAGAACGGCTTGATCGACGACAGCCCGCATCGGCACAGCGCGATCGTGCGTCGGTGGCGTTCGATGGGCCTCCCTGCGGCGGACTGCAGATCGACGTCTCCGCGCACCAGCAACGGCCCGTCGGTGCACGCGGTGATGGTCGGTGCCTCGGCTCTGTCGGTCATCTGAACTCCTCGTCGCGGTGGGATCCGAGTCTCGCGTCCGTCCGCTGCGCACGGCAGGGACTTGACGGACGGTCGCGCCCCGTGTCAAGGCCTGTGAGCACGCCCGGGGCGCGCCCTAGGGTTGTCGCACGCGGATGATCCGACCCGGTCGCCGCCAAACGAAGGAGCCCCATGACGCTCAGCCTCTCCACCGAAGCGGCGGCCGTCGCCATCGCCCCGCGCGGTCCGCTCAGCGCCGAACTGCTCGACGTGCTCGCCGATCGCAGACCCGAGAGGGCGGAGAACCTGCCGCAGCTGGCCCGCGACGCCGTCCTGGTCGAGGACCCGATCACCGACGACGACGTGCAGCTCTCGCTCTTCCTGCTGTACTCCGTCGCCTACGGCTCCCTGCCGCAGTTCGGGGCGCACTGGGAGTGGGATGTGTCTCTGCTCGCCACTCGTGCTGTCCTCGAGCGCGCCTTCGAGGATGCCGTGCGCGCAGCGGTGCCGCTGCCGGAGGCGCCGCAGCCCACGCGGGAGGACGTCGCCGCGGCGCTGTTCGCCCTCGCCGCCCCGCAGCCGGGACCGAGCCTGTCGCATTTCGTGAGCCGGAAGGCCGACGTCGATCAGGCGCGCGAGCTGCTCATGCAGCGCAGCATCTACACGCTGCGCGAGGCCGATGCGCATTCGTGGGCCATCCCGCGCCTGACCGGCCGTGCGAAGGCCGCGCTGATCGAGATCCAGGCCGACGAGTACGGCGGTGGACGGGTCGAGCGGATGCACCAGGTGATGTTCGCCGACGCGATGCGCGGTGCCGGACTCGACAACACCTACGGCGCGTATGTCGACGTCGTCCCGGCGATCACGTTCGCCTCGTTCAACCTGATGACGATGTTCGCGCTGAACCGCCGACTGCAGGGAGCGGTGGTGGGGCACCTGGCAGCGTTCGAGATGACCTCCTCGCTGCCGAGTCGAGCGATCGCCGAAGGGCTCAGACGGCTCGGGTTCGGCGATGACGTCGCGGCGTACTACGACGAGCACGTCGAGGCCGATGCGGTGCACGAGCAGATCGCGGCGCGTGACCTGGCGGGGTCGCAGGCCGAGGATGCGCCCGAGCTTCTCGACGACATCCTGTTCGGCGCTGCGGCCTGCCTCACCGTCGACGGATGGGCGAGCGAGCACATCCTGCACGCGTGGGAGGCGGGCCGCAGCTCTCTGCGAGACGAGCGTCAGTCTGCCTGAGCGTCCTCGGACGCCGGTGCGGACCCGTCATCGGCGGTGTCGCTCTGCGGCCCGCCGATGACGCCGATGCCCACCGCGGCGTGGTCGGGCTCGGGGTCCGCAGGGTGCTCGACCTTGGGCTCCTCGCCGGGCTCCTTCTCCGTGCTCGGCTCGTCGAGCTCCTCCGTGGAGGGCTCCTCGTCGGGCTGCTCGTGGATGTTCGACATGTCTGCTCCTTTCCGCTTCCACCGTGGCGCGGGCGGGATGCCAGGACAACGGGGTTGACCGGCGGACGCCGACGGGTAGCATCGCGCTCCGACCGGATGCAAGGCGGGTGCCCCGCACCCGCGGATGCGGCATCCTGAACTCATGGCCACAGATGCTTCCCCGACCGATGCCCACCGCGACGGTGAGCGACGGGAGGCGACGGTGCTCATCGTACGGCGGGTGGCACGCGGCTTCTTCCGCACCTACTGTCCGGATGCCGCGGCGGGCCTGACGTTCTACGCGGTCCTCGCGATGTTCCCCGCCCTGATCGCGGCGTTCTCGGTCATCGGGGTGTTCGGCGAGAAGCGCGGTGCGGCTGAAGCCGTGCTCGACGTGCTGCGCGAGGTCGCCCCGAACGACATCGAGCAGGCGCTGCGGCGACCCCTGGAGCAGGTCGCATCGACGGCGGGCGCGGGCTGGCTGATCGTCCTGGCGCTCGTGTTCGCGCTGTGGTCGGTCGCCAGGTACGTCACCGCGCTCGGTCGTGCGATGAACAGGATCTACGGCGTGCCCGAGGGGCGGATGTTCTGGAAGGCGAAGCCGACGCATCTGATCGTCACGCTGGCGGTGTTCGTGCTCGTCACGATCGCCTGCGCCCTCGCGGCTCTCAGCTGGCCTCTCGCGCAGACGCTCGGTCGGTTCCTGGGTGCCGGCGATGTCGCCCTGACGATCTGGCGCATCGCCCGCTGGCCCGCCGTCGCTGTCGTCGTGTGCCTGATCGTGGCGATCCTGTACTACTTCGCGCCGAACGTCGAGCACCCGAGGTTCCGGCTGATGAGCGTGGGGGCGCTGGTCGCGATCGCCGCCTTCGCCCTGGCGTCGGTCGGCTTCGGGTTCTACGTGAGCCACCTCGCCGACTACGACCGGATCTACGGATCGTTCGCGGGGATCGTGATCTTCCTGCTCTGGCTGTGGATCGGCAACATCGCGCTGCTCGTCGGCGCCCTGTTCGACGCCGAGCTCGAGCGCGTTCGCGAGCTGCGCCGCGGGGTGCCCGCCGAGCGCGAGCTGCAGGTGTCGCTGCGCGACACCACTCGCCTGGAGAAGACCGCGGAGAACGACGTCGCCGACGAGCGGCTGGCTCGCCGACTGCGCCGCTCCCGACGCTGAACGGCTCGCGATCGCTCGGATCGTCGCCGAACCCGCTCAGCGCACGCGGCGGCTGTTCGCGAGATCGATGAGGCGGGGCAGCACGTCACCCGCACGCAGTCCGTTGTGCTCGTGCTCGCTCGTCACCCAGGTGTGCACGCCTGGCAGGAGGCGAGCGGTCTCCATCGAGAACTCGAACGGCACGTAGACGTCGTTGACGTACACGGCGGCCGCTCCGACGGCCCCGGATGCCTGCACCGCGGCGGCGTCGTAGATTCTCGGCCACTCGTGCTCGGCCAGCTGGAGCGCGACGTCACGCCACGGCCGCAGGGCAGGGACGGTGTCGGCCCAGTCGCGGCGGATGTGCTCGCCGGTGAACAGGGTGGGATCGGCGGCGAAGTCGGCCGGTTCGACGCGTTCGGCGGACCATCGCGTGGCATGGCCGGACGCATAGCTCGACTCGTGGAACGCGAAGTACAGCGGGTTGCGACCGCCGTACGGCATCGCTGCGGCGAGGTCATGCCGGAACGCGTTCGAGGTGGGGTCGAGCTCGAGCAGCGACCAGAGCGTCTGCCAGCCGTCGTTCGTGCCCAGGGCGGAGCCCGCCGAGCGCAGCCTCGACAACGAGACGACTTCGCCATCGGGCAGGGTGAGCTCGCCGGCGAGCGCGAGGTCGGCGAGCCGTCGCATCCGATCGCGGTGCTCGGGGAAGCGACGGTAGTACCTCTCGGACGCATCGCGCATCTTGTCGTAACAGAGTGCGTACACCTCGTCGGGTGTGCGATCGAGGGTGCTCAGCCCGCCGGTGATGTACACGCGCTCGAGCGACGACGCGTCGGTCGACAGGTAGGCGAGGGTGGTGAACCCGCCGAACGACTGGCCGAGCACACTCCAGCGCTCGGCACCGAGGTGCTGCCGGAACGCCTCGCAGTCGCGCACGATGGCATCCGCACGCAGGTGCGTGAGGTGCTCGGCGACCGCCTCGGCGCCGCGCTGCAGATCCGCGTCCCGCACCGGGGTGGACCGGCCTGTCCCGCGCTGATCGAGCAGCACGACACGGTGCTCGGCGAGAGCCGCATCCAGCCACGACGGACCCGTCGGGGAGCGGAACGGGCGCGGCGCCTCATGTCCGGGCCCGCCCTGCAGAAACACCAGATAGGGCAGGTCCTCGCCGCCCGCACGGCTGACGACGGCCGCGAAGACGTCGATCGTGCGCGAGTCGCCCTCGTCGCCCCACACGAGCGGCAGGGTGAGCGTGTGCTCCTCGACGGTGAGATCCTGCATGTGGCGGACCGTGGTCCTGGCGTCGGTGGTGGTCATCACATCACGTTCCCGATATAGGAGTACTTCACGAACACCTCGGCGGCGATGCCGGACTCCTCCAGCACCCCCTGCAGTGCCGTCATCATGTAGTGCGAGTCCCAGCCCATGTAGAGGAAGTGCGACTCGTCGAACTCATCCCACTGGCCCTTCCACGCCATCTCGGCGTAGAGCGGGCCGCCGTGCTCCGCGCTGTAGGCGAGAGCTGCGGCGCGGTCGTCGGTCCATGCGCGTCGGAAGACCCGGTTGAACAGGGCGCGGACGTCCTTGATCTCCCAGTGCTCGCCGCGGTATTCGCAGTAGTCGAACTCCCGGTCCCATCCCGCGGGCCAGCCTCGTCGTCGCACGGCGTCCAGCACCGGTGTCAGCCCGTCGTCGTCGATCTCTCCGACGTCCGGGCGGGGCCAGATCCTCAGCAGCTCCGCGGTCAGCCGCACAGTGCGGGCGGCGATCGCGGCCGTGTTCCACGCCGGGATCCCGGCCAGCTCCCTGGTGGCCGAGATGCTGCTGCGGGCGTAGGCGAGATCGCGCTTCTCGGGGAACGACGCCCCGAAGACGCGCAGGGTGAGCGCATCCTCGAGCAGAGTGAGGTTGCCGAGCGTCGGGGTCAGCGCGCGGTGCGCGTTCTGCTCGTCCTCGCTGTACTCGTTCCACGCCCGGATGCCGTCGCCGCTCCACGAGGTGGCGGGAACGGGTGGGACGATGGTCTCCACGTCGTAGTCGGAGAGGTCCTCGACCCCCTCGATCCGCCCCAGCACGTACGCGGGGTGGGGGAGCTCACCGTACTTCAGCACGGCGCTGACCCGCTCGTCCGACGGCGTGATGCGGCCGATGGCCCGCATCAGCGCGTCATGGCCTTCGGCGCGAGCGCGGCACAGCCGGGCGATGAGACGGTCGGTGGGCAGCCCGACGATCGCGCGGCGCAGGAACAGCGCCTGAACCCACTCCAGCACGTCCACGAGCTGCTCTCGCGGGATGACGCCGCGGCGGTGGTCGGCGTAGGCGCTCATGACGAGCGGGTAGGCGGTGCGACCGAAGGTGTTCAGCAGCTGCAGCTGGCTGCGCAGAACCGGGTCCGGCTCGCGAGCGGGATCGAGCAGGATGCCGTAGATCTCGGCGTACTCGCGCCACACAGCCGCATCGCTGCGGAGGTGCTCGAGGTCGAGCCGGGGGAACGACCCGCGGAACGCCGCGTACACGCCGTGCTCACCGGCCGCGTCGATCTCCCGTCCCGTCGTCATGACCAGGTGATGACGCCAGAAGGCGCCGATCGTCTCTCCCGTGTGCTGCTCGATCGGCAGCCAGAACTCTCGTTCGATGCGCTGCTGCTCCGCGTGCGAGAGACCCATCAGGATGTAGTTGTGGATCAGCTCGTGGTCGCGCAGCGGCTGCCCGGTCGAGTTCAGGCTCTCGAAGATCTGCTGAGCGCTCGCCCGCGAGCCCAGGGTGATCGACACATGCTCGAGGCGCTGCAGACCGCGCCAGATCGCTGGTGCCTCGTCGGCGTGCACCTGGCTGCGGAAGAAGGCGTAGTTGTCGTCGAACCGCGACTCGCGTTCCGCATCATCGCGTCGGTCGAGCACCACGGACTCGTAGAGCCCGGCCCAGGCATCGTGCGGGCGCAGCTTGGTGCGCGTGGGATCATCGGCGCGCACGAGCACCCGCTGCAGCTCCGACGCGAGCGTCGGGTCGCTCTCGCGGACCGCGTGGTGCAGAGCGGCGATGAGCAGCATGATCGTCGTGATCCGCTGCTGCCCGTCGATGAGGATCAGATCGTCATCCCCGGCATCCGCGCCCGCGCTGCCGGAGGCGGCATCCCGGCCCGACAGGATCGAGCCGATGAAGTGCCGGTGACCGTCGTCCTCGCCGGCGACCGCCCGGATGTCGGCGAGCAGCTTCTCGCAGCCGCCGATGTCCCACCGGTACTGGCGCTGATAGACCGGGACGACGATGTTCGTCGTCGAAGCGGAGAGCCACTCGATCGTTCCCGTCGCGTGTGCGTCGACGTTGGTCGCCATTGCCATGACTGCGTGATTCCTCCGGACGGCGGGGTGACGGTCCGCCGCATCGAGTCTAGTCCGGGGCCATTTTGTCCGGCCGAGCCGCCGGGGCCCGCTCAGGGCCCCGATGTAGGCTTGCCTAAGTAGGGCCTGTTAAAACGTGCTGGCCCATTACGAAAGGACATGACTCAGATCATGGGATACATCAAGTCCGCAGCCCTCGAAGACAAGGGTTTCGTCATCCTCGACAGCTACGGCGGGGAGATGGACCCGAAGGAATGGCTCGACATCGAGTACGTCGACTGGAAGTCCTCGGGCGACACCCGCTTCTCGCCGCTCGCCAGCGCCAAGGGCGAGATCGAGTGCAACGGGTTCTGGAACCACAAGCCGCCGCGCACCGACAAGGACGGCGTCTGGATCGACTCGCAGACCGCGATCGCCCCGACCCTCACCGCTCGTGCCAAGGAGCCGGGTGCCAACGTCGGTCGCTGCCGCGTCATCGAGCTGCAGCCGACCCCGTACGGCGAGTGCCTCTACAACCTCCACCAGGACGACAACAACCGTCTCAACCCCGACGGCACCGGCTGGGTCGTGCGCGGGTTCTTCAACCTCACCGACGACAAGGACAGCTACTTCGTCCTGCGAGAGAACCGCACCGACCCGAGCGTCGAGTACCGCATCGCCCTTCCGGCCGGAGCTCAGCTCATCGTCGACACGCAGCGTCTGTGGCACGCGACCACCCACAACGGCACCGAGCCGCGGTACTGCCTGATCACCTCGTGGGAGTCGGGCCCCGAGCTCGACGCCTACATCGAGAAGTACCACGGCACCGACCAGCACGAGCAGGTCGAGGTCCCGCAGGACGTGCTCGAGGCGGGCTACGCCGAGCAGGCGCGTCGGGATGCCGCTCGCGCCGCGTACTACGCCGCGAAGGGCCAGCAGGCCAAGCTCGCGATGAGCGAGGCGTAAGCCGCCCGCGCTTGTCATGACGGCCCCGGTCACTGCGACCGGGGCCGTCATGGCATCCGGGAGGACACGCTTGTGATTCCCGGGCTTCTGAGCGATAATCGCCGTACAACCGCATAGTTCGCCATATCTTCGGATCAGGTCGTAGGGGAAGACGTACCTGATGAAACGGAGAGATCATGGCGACGGGATACGCACGCGGAGTGGTGTTCATCCACTCCGCCCCACACGCGCTCTGCCCGCACCTCGAATGGGCGGTGGGACGCGCTATCGGTCGTGCCGTCAGCTTCGAGTGGAGCGACCAGCCCGTGCAGCCGGGCACCCGACGTGCGGAGTTCTACTGGGACGCGCCGGCCGGCACAGGGGCGGCGCTGGCGACGGCGATCCGCGGCTGGGAGCACCTGCGGTTCGAGGTGTCGGAGGACCCGACGCCGGGCAGCGAGGGCGGCCGGTGGCTGCACACGCCCGATCTCGGCATCCACTACGCGCAGACCGACTCGGCGGGCAACATCGTCATCGGCGAGGATCGGATCCGATACGCGATGGAGATCGCCGCCGGCAACGCCGCCGAGCTGCAGCGTGAGCTCGACGTGGCTCTCGGCTCGGCGTGGGACGAGGAGCTCGAGCCGTTCCGGCACGCGGGCGACGACACGCACGTCGTCTGGCTGCACAAGGTCGGCTAGCCGAGGCGCCTCGGCGACGGAGAAGACGTGCGGGAGAGGCGCGAGTAGCGGGATCCGGTGGGGGCACCCGGAGACCGAGAAAGCGAATCTCCCGCATCAGGCAGGAGCCCCCGCCNNGGCGGGGGCTCCGTCACGCCCGCGGGCGCGGGCGCGGGCTGGTCGTCAGACGCTGCGGAAGGCGACGACGGCGTTGTGACCGCCGAACCCGAACGAGTTGCTGATCGCCAGCAGGTCGCCGTCGCCCAGAGGCTGCGGCGACGTGGACAGCTTGAACGGCACGGCCGGGTCGGGCTCGGTCATGTTGATCGTCGGGGGAGCGACGCGGTCGCGCAGGGCGAAGATCGTGAACACGGCTTCGAGCGCACCGGTGCCGCCGAGCAGGTGTCCGGTCGACGCCTTGGTCGCCGAGACCGGGATCTCGTCGATGCGGTCGCCGAACACGCGCTTCAGCGCGACGTACTCGTTGGGGTCGCCGACGGGCGTGGAGGTGGCGTGCGCGTTGATGTGCGCGACTTCGTCCGGCGATGCACCCGCCTGCGCGAGGGCCGCCTCGA